>NZ_JAPDDR010000012.1 GCF_025950095.1 Luteolibacter rhizosphaerae
AGAATCTCCCATTCGGAATCGGTGAGGCTACAGGGATACTCGCGCATCGCGAGCTTCTCCAATACCTCACCCGGCTAGTACAGATCAAAATCCGGACGGAGATGATTTTTCAGACGGCTTCTAAGACACTAGGCAGTTCTGCTGTTAGAAGCTCAGTGCCCGATGCACCCTTTAGTCCCATCGCCCAGAGATACAGCTCCGCGCCTTGCATCGTTGGCTGCATTATCACCCCTGCCTCAGGGATACTTCTCCCTTTAGTTTCGAGATACCCCGAGTCTCCGCTAGTGAAATTATCAATTAAGTCGTGCCGATGAAGACCGAAGAGATTGTGTACGAGAATCGCACCTCGGTCCTCGGCATCAGTGAACCCCATTGCGTGACTGAAAACGCGCGTGGGAACGTAGAACCTCAGGTTTTCAACTTCGGCATGATCAGCTAGATTCCTGATCTGCCCTCGGAATAGATCTCGGCAAATCGTGTAGGCGATGTAATGAAATCGGATTTGATAGACCGACAGCCCTTTCATTAGAGCAATTATCGCAACCCCTCGATCGTCGCGCCCCGAACTGCTTCGGGATGAAGCAAGGATTCCCCCATAATACTCGGCTGTTAGGTCATCCTCACAAAACCGGCCTTCGTCCATGACATGCTTGAGCACGCGCGAATTGACCGTCCCGCTTTCTTCGATGTCTGTGCCTAGCTTTTTGACAGCCTTCTGAAAGACATTGTCTAGATTCACATTGCATTTCTGCACAAACGTTTTCACCTCGTTCCCGAGGTAGTCTGCAGTGGGGCCTAGAAGTTTCAGCAATACATCTCTCGATCCAAGCACGGCTAGTCCTGTGCCAACAGCTGTCGGAGCATCCATAATGGGAGGATGATGCTCTCTTCTATTGCGGCCTGGGAAATACAAAATCGCCTATCATTTCCACAACGCCCTCCCGATTACAGTGAGAGGAATGCACTATCGTTGATGCCTCGCCTACCTTTTTGCTTGCTTAGTGGAAGCTCATCAGGAGGACCAGCACTTCGACAAAACTTCCGTTTGTCCCATCCACCTCCGCCCACCCTTCAATCTCCCAAACCACCTCCGGCATTTCTCCCCGCGCCAACTCCACCAGCCGGTCCCCCTCGCGATACCTCCGCAAGAACGGCTGACTCCGCACCCGGAACACCGCCCGCCGCTGCTCCACCGGCCGGTCGCTCCTCACCGTCTCCGCCCCGGCCCGCTCCTTCATCCGCCGTGCGAAGCACACACCCACGCGCTCCCACCCCGGCACCGGTTGCCCGAGCTCGTCCACCGTCGTCACCGGCCGCTCGATCCGGATCGGATGCCTCAAAAGTCCTGGATTCATAAAGTAGTCCGCCCGGTCCCCGGGCGGATGAAGTCACCTCAGAGCGTCTCTTCTCCTTCAACCCCCGCCTCAACCCGCAACGCCGCCGCATGCTCCCGCAACGCCTCCGAGTGATCGCGCAAGGCATCGACCAAATCCCGCATCAGCTCCATCACCTCAGAGTCCATGGGCCAGCTTCATGCGTGCAATGAAGTCAGCAGCCCCCGCCACATCCTCCAAACTCCCTCTTTCTTCCTTGGCGCTCTTGGCGTCTTGGCGGTTCCCATCTTCTTCCTCCCCGCTCCCCGCTCCAAGCTCCGCGCTCTTCCTCCCCAACATCATCGCCGCCGCGGGAAGACCTTCAAAGTCTCCCGGCACCCACAACGCCGTCTCCTCCCTCGCGCTCGTCTTGTGCATCGCGAACCCCGCCTTGATCGCCTCGTCCGCCGAATACCAGGTCTCCGCCTCCATCTCCGCCGAGAGATCCTCCCGACCCATCCGCGTCCGCGTCTCGTATGTATTCAGGATGGCATCCCGGATCTTGTCCAGGATCTCCGCCTGCTTCCGCATCATCGTCGAATCGCCCCAAGCCACCACGCTCGGGTTGTGGATCATCACCATCCCGTTCTCCGCGATGTGGATCGTATCGCCCGCCAACGCGATCACCGACGCGATCGACGCCGCCAGCCCGTCGATGTGGACGATCACCTCCGCCTCATGCCCTGCCAGCAGGTTGTAGATCGCCACCCCCTCGAACACCGACCCGCCCGGCGAGTTGATGTGGAGGTGAATCTCCTCCGCATCCGTCTCTGCCAGCTTCCGCTGGAAAGTCCGCGCATCGTTCCCCGTCCAGAACGATACCGCATCATACAGGAACATCGTCGCCGCCTTCTTCTTCCCCTTCCCGCCAACGCTCAGGTTCGTGATCTCCGGCAATACCCTCTCCGGCCGCCGCGCTTTCATCGCCGGCGTCATCCGCCGCTCATCCAGCACCGCAAACAGCTCCTCGTTCTCTATCAAAATCGGCCTCTTCATAATCTTCTTCGTCTTCTGTCTCTCCCTGAAAACTGAACACTGAAACCTATCAAACTTCTTCCACTGCTCACTGCTCACTCGGCACCTGCCTTCTCCTTCCTCCCCCCTCCCGGCTCCACGCTCTCCGCTCCAAGCGTCTCCAGCGGCACGTGATTGGATGCGAAAATGAGCACGTCTCCACCCGGTAGCGGCGCGCGGTCCTCGAGCGCCCGGCCTTCATTCGGAGTCATGAGCCCGGAAACGATCTGCTTTGCCATCGCCTCCGACCGGCTCTGCAGATCACCCCGCAACAGTCCGTCCGCATTGTGCCGCAGATAGAACCCCGCATCCCGATCCCCCTTGGTCAGCAAGCACTGGTTGAGCGTCGCCTCGACCCGCGTGATCCACGGCACCAGCGTCGCCATGTAGAACTCGCGCGAGAGGTGCTCGATGTTGTTGAAAGTCGCCCGGTCGAGCTTCTGCACCTTGTGCGGTGGCACATTGAAGATCCGGCAGATCTCCTCCACCGAGAAGCTCATGCTCTCGATGAACTGCGCGTCGCGCATGCTCATCGTCACCTGGTGGAACTTCATGTCCCCGCCCTCGAAGATCGCCACCCCGTCGCCGTTCTGCGCGCCGTGCCACGCTTCGCTCCAACGCTTCCGGACATCCTTCGCCTGGTCGTGGTTCTTGAACGTGGTCTGCGCCGTGATGATCCCGCGGATCGGCTGCCCATCCTCCGCCGAGCTCTTGCCATAGGTCGCCAAGGCCGCCGCGGCCCCGGTGGAGAGGCGGCAATGCTTGATCGGATTGATCCCGTCGATGCCATCCGCCGACAGCGCCTTGAAGTGCGCCACGTCCGGCTTCGAGAAGTTCCCCGCCGGCACCTTCCAAGGGTTCGTCCCGATCTCGTACACCACCCGCCGCAAGTCCGTGATCTTCGACGTAACCGTTCACAGCGGCAGCGGGAACATCTCCCGAACGAACCCGCCCGACCAGAAGCACCGCGCATGCGCATTCCCGCGCAGGATCATCGTGTAGAGCAAAGCCTCCCGGAGCTGTGTCCAGGTCATCGCCTCATTCGGCGCATCCCCGAGGAACCCCGCCAGCCGGTGCTTCCTCTCCCGCTCCCGTTTGTCCCCATTCGAGCGGTAGAGCTGCATCGCCTGCAGAGCTTCCGGCCTCCTCCGCCTCGCCCGCCAGACCAACAGGGCGGACCATAGGAGCGCCACGGAGAGCAGGAGAAGCCAGAAAGGAAGAAGTAATGTCCAATTTCCTGGCGGCGCATTGTGGGCGGATAAGGTCGCCAATTCGCGATAAGTTCCCCGCTCAGGAAACTCTAATCTCGCATCGGTTCCGACTATGAACGCGGGGGCTGGAAAGCATTCGAGCTTGTTCGGCTGGAATCCCATCTCGCGCCTCCCCGTCGGCGAGATTCCTGAAATCGACAAGTCGCCCCAACGGGCATTCACCATACTAGAGCGAGTCAGAATTGCACCTCCTTTACCCCCAACCCATGAGATGTGATTGAGCGAATCCCACCATGCCCAGCAGATAAACCCTATCACGAGGATGCCGGACCAGAAGGTGCTGGATCGGTGCAGGGCGAGCTTCACGGGAGAGTCATGGCAGCACGCGGGCAAAAGAAAAGCCCCGGCCACTTTCGCAGCCGGGGCGGAGGAGTGCGGAGGCTCGACCCGCTTTCGCTAGTCGCCGTCTGGCGAGTTCATCCCGGCTCCAGTCCCGAAGATCCGCCCTCGCACTCTCGGCTCCTCACCTCGTGTTTCCGGAGCTAGGCAGCGACACCACACCGGAGAGACAGTAAATGCTGAGACCGAGGAAAAGCCACTGGAAGCCATCTTCCCAGAACCCGATGCGGGCCATGTCCGAACTATGGTTGTAGTTTTCGTGGCGGAACAAATTGAAGACGAGGTGACTGATCGCGACTGCGGCGAGCCAGCGCCATGCAAGATGGAGCGAATGAGGCTTGGCGATCCGGCCCGAGTTCACGGTGAGGAAGGCAAGCACCAGCAACTGGGCAACGAAGATCCAAGTCATGGGTTTGCGGGGAAGCGAGGCAGTGTCTTAGCAGACCGAAGAGAACACGCCCATTGGAACCCTGAACCGTTTTTATCATCTCTCCGCTTCACGGAGAAGGGACGGTGACATTCAGGATCTTCGGCTTCAGCCCCGTCCTTTTCTTCAACACGCCTCGCGCAATGGCACTGTCATCACAAGCCTCGATCAAAGCCTCCACACGGGAAAGATTGTCGTGGACGGACCCTGCTCCGGTGATCTGGTGGAGACCCAAGCCCGCCTTCGTCAGATAAAAGCGCGGGGTCCCCGAATCGCCCGCATAGATCGAATGACCCCACGGACCGGAGGCAAGCGCGTTGCGGCCGGAGTCGGAGGTATAGACCATCGCCTCATGCTTCCTTCCATCCGGCCGCGTGTTGGCTTGGGATACGGCGAGATCCTGAATCTTGTTATCGGCCAGCTTCTGCAACAGGGACTTCGTCATCCGCGGCATGATCGGGACGATATGGATATTCTGCGGGACATCCTCGTGCAGCAGGCCCACACAGAGATCCAGATCGGGATCCTTCGCATCGGCATTCGCGATCAGCTTCATGTCCACCGTCTTGCTGTCGGCGGTCACGAAGCGGATGATCTGCGGCTGCACCTTCATCCAGCCTCCGTCCCATGCCGGGTGGGAGTGACGGCAGAAGAGGATATGACGAGGAGTGATCATCACCCCTCCGAACAACTCCCCGGCGTACTCCTTGGGCGGCTTCCATGCCGCGCATCCGGTCAATTGCGGCACCAGGTCCGCGCACCATAGCTTCGGGTTCCTGACGTATTTGCCCCTGACGTGATCCTTCGAGGAGAAGACATTCATGGTCTCCGGCGAAGCCACCTTGCCCTTGGTGCGCGAATCGACTTCCGCACGCAGGGACTTCGTGAATGCATTCACATCGGCCTGCCCCGCCACCACGCCGATCAAGACGGTCGTGCCGACCCCGACAAGCGCCGCGAAAGATAACAACTTTCTGCCCATGCCCTTACTCAAGCAGGGAGCTGCGTGCCCAGCAAGAAAGGGAGTGCCCTTACTTCGCGTCCTCCCCTTCCGGCTTGAGCCAGTAAAGCACCGCCATGCGCACCGCGATGCCGTTCTCTACCTGGCGATTGATGAGGGTCCGCGAGTAATCCATCGCGCCATCGCAGAGCTCCACTCCGCGGTTCACCGGGCCGGGATGCATCAGCCAGAGTCCATCTCCATCGATGCGCTTCAGCCGCTCTTCGGTGATCCCGTAGACCTTGTGATACTCGCGCAGGCTCGGAAAGTACTGCACGTCTTGCCGCTCCATCTGGACCCGGAGGAGATAGACCACGTCCGGCTTCCACTTCATCGCTTCCTCGTAGTCCGTGAAGCGTCGGATGTTCTCCGGCCCCACTTTCGGCACCAAAGAACCAGGCCCGAGGTAAGCGACCTCCACGCCGAGGCGCTTTAGAATCGTGCTGGTAGAGCGCGCCACGCGGCTATGCAGGATATCCCCGATGATGAGGACCTTGCGGCCCGAGAGCTCCGGGAAGACCTCCTTCATCGTGAAGGCGTCGAGCAGTCCTTGTGTCGGGTGCGCATGGGAACCGTCACCAGCGTTGATCACACTCGCCTTGGTCATGCGGGCGATCATGCCGGGCAGGCCGCTCTGCTTGTGCCGCACCACGATGAAATCGGTGCGCATGGCCTGCAGGGTCTCGATCGTCTCGCGCACGGACTCCCCCTTCACCACCGACGAGTGCGGCACATCGAAGTTCGTCACATCCGCGGAGAGACGCTTGGCCGCCACTTCAAAGGACGAATGGGTGCGGGTGCTGGGCTCGTAGAAAAGCATGAGCACCGACTTCCCCTTCAGCGCGGGGACCTTCTTGACGGAACGGGTGAAGAGTTCCTTGAAGGGAACGGCTTGGTTCAAGAGGAGATCGATTTCCTCCCGGTCGAGCGAGGCGATGTCGAGCAGGTCCTTACGGGCCATACGTGGGTGAGAAGTGGTGGATGATTCCGAAGGCGAGAATGAGAACCGCGATGATCGTGATGAAGCCTGCGTGGTGACGCGAGCGCGGCTTCTTCCATGCGACCGAGCCGGAGAAGACCAGGCCCAGTCCGCAGAACACGCAGAGCAGGATGAAGCCGGCCTTTCCGAGCCAAGGCTGTCGGGAGAGATCCGCCATCCACTGTGCCGGATAATCTAGCGGCATGACCGTAGGCATCCAGCGGGAGAGCCATGCGGACAGACCTCCCAAAACAGGCAAGGCATAGCCGAGTGCGATCAGCGGCCACGCCACCGCCATGTGCCGCAGATGGGAAATCGAGCGATCCGGCGGAGCCGCTTGGATGCGGCGCATCTCCATCAACTCGCGATCGCTGTGGCGGCGCTGCGGGATCGCGGAGGCTTCGGACATCTTCGAAACCACCGGCGGACTAGCCTTCACGAGGACCGGCCCCTGCTCGGACTTTCTCAGGGAGCGCACCTGCTTCGGCTGTTCCGATGCCAAGGGCTCCGCATCCTCGTCCTCTTCCGGATCGGCCGGGATCTTCTCCGGCTCCGGCTCGTCCTTGGCAGAGGGTCCTTCCTCAGGTATCGGAGCCTCAACTACCGGCGGAGACGGCGCGAAAGAACGAGCAGGCGCGGGAGCAGGAACAACCGGTGACTCGAGCTCCGCTTCCCCTCCCTGTTCGCCGGGAATACCGAGCGATTCGCGGAGTTTCGCGATTTCCTCGGCGGATTTCCGGCGCTGGGGAAGCATGGGGCTACTCGGGTTTGCGTTCGACGATCTCGATCTTGTCCTCGCCGTCGGTGGCTTCCAAGGAAACAAGCACGTGATCGTGTCGTGATGTTTCTAGGAGGATGCCGGTGTAGTCCGGCTGGATCGGCATTTCGCGGTGGCCGCGGTCGATCAGGGTGGCCAGCTCGACCTTCGCCGGGCGGCCGTAATCGGAAAGAGCATCGAGCGCGGCACGGATCGTGCGCCCGGTGAAGAGTACATCATCGACAAGGATGACATGCGCCCCATCCACCGTGAAGGGAATGTCGCTCTCCTGCAGCTTCGGGTTCTCGCGCAGATGCTCGTAGTCGTCGCGATAGAGCGAGATATCGAGGATGCCCATGGAAAGCTCGCGATCCTCTTCCGCCAGCTTGTTGCACACGCGCTCGGCGACCTCATCGCCACGGCTGCGGATGCCGACGAGGGCAATCGGTTCGCCCGCCGTACGCTCGCGGATCGCGGCCGCGAGGGCCGTCACGCCTTGTTCGATGTCTTCGGGTCCGAGGATGCGGCTCATCAGTCTTGGAAATGGAGAATGCCGATGTCGCGACGGCGCTGCGCCCCGTCGAAGCTGATCTGATCCGCCGCAGCGTGGGCGGCGGCGACCGCTTCCTGGCGGGTCGCACCACCGGCCACGGCGGCGAGCACCCGACCACCATTGGTCTCCCACTCACCCGCGGGATTGCGGCGCGTACCGGCGTGATAGACCCGGTTCTCGGCGGGATGATCAAGCCCGCTGATGACATCGCCATTACGGGAAGACTCCGGATACCCGGCGGAAGCGAGCACCACGCAGACGCTCCAACCTTCGTCGAAGGAGATCAGGTCCGGCTTCAGCTCGCCCTTGGCACCGGCCAGACAGAACTCCGCGAGGTCGCCCTTCACCAGCGGCATCACCGCCTGGCATTCGGGATCACCGAAGCGGCAGTTGTACTCGATCACCTTCGGCCCCTGCGGCGTGAGCATCAGGCCGAAGTAGAGGAAACCGCGATACGGGAGACCATCCTTCCGTAGACCCGCCACCGTGGGGGCCACGATTCCGGATTGAATGTCGGCGAGCAGCTCCGCCGGGATCAGCTGGCGGCTGGCGACCGCCCCCATGCCGCCGGTGTTAGCACCCGCATCCCCTTCCCCGATCCGCTTGTAGTCGCGGGCCGGCGTGAAGACCAAGTACTGGTCGTCGACGATGGCGGCGAAGATCGAAACTTCCGGACCGGTCAGGAAATCCTCCACCAGCACCCGGCCGGGACCGAAGCGCTGCTGTGTGAAAACCTCGTCGAGGAAGGCCTCGCCTTCCGCTTCATTCATGCAGACCGCCACGCCCTTGCCAGCGGCCAGCCCGTCGAACTTGAGAACGGTCGGATACCTGCCCGCGATCGCGGCGCGTGCTTCCGCCAGATCCGCCGTGGCGCTCGCCTTGGCCGTAGGAATGCCGTGGCGCTCCAGGAATTGCTTCGCGAACTCCTTGCTCGCCTCGAGCTGGGCGGACTGGAAATGCGGACCCCAGCAAGGGATCCCGGCCTTCTCGCAGAGATTGGCCAGCCCTTCGCCCTTCACCAGATAGCTCTCCTCCCCCGCCACGCAGAGGTCGATCTCGTGGACCTCCATCCATTCCACCAGTGATTCCAGCCCTTCCGCGGCGACCGGGCGGGCAATCTGGAAGATCGCATCGCTACCCGGGAAACAGAATAGCTCCGGGGCCGACGGGGATTCCGCCAATGCCCTCACCAGCGCGTGCTCGCGCCCTCCCTTGCCCACAACGACGATCTTCATTTCCGCGGCGGTTTTGGGCCAGCCGGGCGGCGGACTCAACCCCCAATTGGTCCCACGTCATGGCGTAATGGTTCGGAAACCCGAAACGGGGGAAAGTCCCGAGCGTGAAAGCCGCCTCCCACACCCGAATCGTCTCCCGGATTCTGTTCGCGCTGACACTCTCTGGCGTCCTCCACGCGGCCCTGCCGACGGAGAAGACGAAAAAAAAGCTGCGGATGGCTGTCACGGATCCCGCGAGTGAGACGATGAAAACGGAAACCGAACTGCTTTCGGGATCCTGACCAAGCGCAAGCACCTGACTTGCGCCCGAGGGGTCCACCACCCCGACATCCTTTCACCCGCTTCGTTCCTTCCAAGGGACGGGCGGAACTGCTCCTCCCCGCACCCTCCCCATGAAGAAGCCCTCTGCCGGGATTCCCGGCTTCGTCGTCGCATCGTGCCTTCTCGTCTCCACCTCCTTGCCCGGGCAAGATGCGTTCTACTATGACGGCCCGAACAAGGTCGCGCTGAAACAAGAGACGGACTGGACCGCCTACGAACTGGCCGCTGGAAGTGATCCATCGACTGTGGAAGCGGAAGTGCGCAAGAGCGCCCTCAAAGGACAGAACCGCACCGCCGTCTTCGATCCGAAGCGACGCTTTCTGGCGGTACCTGCCGAGAATGCCACGACCCCGAAGGGCGCGCTGCGCAAGGTGCGGCTCTTCAAGAACGGCACCGCGGATCCGATCATGGAGACCCGGGAACTGGTCGTTCGATTCAAGGACGGGGTCACCCGGAAACAGATCGAGAGGATCCTCAAGCCACTGCGGGGCACGATCCTGAGTGCCATCGGCGACTATGCTCCGAATGCCTATCTGGTGGAAGTTCCCGCGGAGATCTCTTCCATCGATACGGCCAACCGCCTGCAGTTGATGCCCGAGGTACGCTACGCGCAACCGGATCTCATCTGGCCGAAGGTACAGCGTTTCGTGCCGAACGACCCGATGTACCCGCAGCAGTGGCACCTGAACAATCCCGGCGGCAATGACGGGCTCGTGGGTGCGGACATCAAGGCCGAGCGGGCATGGGAAATTACCCGCGGAAGCTCCGACGTCATCATCGCGATCTTGGATGACGGGGTTGCGACCGGGCACGAGGATTTCGCCAGCGGCAAATTCACCGGCGGCTGGGACTTCATCAGCAACGACAACGATCCGCGCCCAGCCCGGACGGTCGACAATCACGGCACCAGCTGTGCCGGTCTGGCTGCGGCTAGCGGAAACAACGGACTCGGAGTCACCGGGGTCGCACCGGATTGCCGCTTGATGGCGGTGCGGATGCTGGGCGTTGGATCGACTCCCACCGTGGAGGCCGCGGCAATCGCGCACGCCAAGAACAATGGCGCTTGGGTGATCAGCAACTCATGGGGCCCGGCCGATGGCACGGGCTCGAATGATCCCTGCCCGCAGGTCGTGAACGATGCGATCGTGGACGCCGCGGACAACGGTCGCGGCGGCAAGGGCTGCGTGATCCTCTGGGCAGCTGGCAATGGCAACGAAAGTTCCGACCTCGATGGGTATGCATCGCATCCGAAGGTCATCTGCGTGGCCGCCACCCTCCGCAACGACACGCGCTCTCCCTACTCGGACTTCGGCAATGGCGTGGACATCTGCGCGCCCGGAGGCTCGGGAAGCGGTGACATGGTGACCGTGGACCGGATGGGTTCCGCCGGCTACAACCCGAGCTCCAACTATCACGTCGGCTTCAACGGCACCTCTTCGGCGACGCCGGTGGCAGCGGGTGTCGCGGCGCTCATCCTCTCTGCGCAGCCAACGTTGACCCGTCAGCAAGTCACGACCCGGCTGATCAACAGCTCCGACCACATCGACACGGGGAACGTTACCTATGATGGTAACGGCCATCACAATTGGTACGGCTATGGTCGGGTCAATGCCTTCGCCGCCTTGGCAGCAGCCGATAGCACCGCGCCGACGGTGGCGGTTCAGGTGCCTGCCCAAGGTCAGATCGCCACCACCATTCCGCTGGCCAGCGGCACGACCTCGGACACGGGCTATGGCACCTATCTGATCCACTGGTGGGTCCACAATGCCGTCACCGGCAAATGGTGGAATCCCAACACCTCTTCTTGGCAGGACGGCACCGGCAGCGGAGCCACCGTGGCTCCTACCGGCAACAACTGGAGCATCTCCCTCCCCGCCACTGGTGAGGGCAGCTACCAACTGCACGTGAAAGCCGAGGACAAGGCGGGCAACGAAAGCGCCTTCATCATCCGTGAATACCAGATCGACAACGGCTCCCCTTCTCTGACCATCTCTACCCCGGCTGCCGGCAACCAAGCCACCAGCCCGTCCACCGCTAGCGGCACGGCGAGCGATAGCGGCAGCGGCGTGAAGGAGATCCGGGTGTCGCTCCGCAGCGTCTCCACCGACCGCTGGTTCAAGTGGAGTAACTCTTCATGGACCGGCTCGGCCTTCGCTTGGGCGGATCATGTAGCGCTGGCCAGTGGCACCACCTCATGGAGCAAGTCTCTGCCGGTGTTGCCGGAGGGTTCCTACGAACTCTTCATCCAGGCCTTGGACAATTCGGACGCACCCTCCGCTTGGACTCCGCGCTCCTTCAGCATCGACGGTGCGGACCCCGTGGTCGCCTTCAACGGCTTGATCAACCAGCAGCAGATTTTCGACTTCCGGAATGTGAGCGGCTCGGTGAGCGAGCCCGCTACGGTCACGGTCAAGCTCACGGAATTTAACACGTCCGGAACCAACCGTTACTGGAATGGCAGTACATGGACGAGCAACGAAGCGGATCCGGGGGTCTGGCGCCCGGCCACGGTCAGCGGGAACTCCTGGCAGCCGCAAACCGCCCTACCCTCCCGCAGCAGTACCCGTGCGGGCCACTACATCCTCGAAGCGAAAGCCGTGGATGTCGCGAACAAGCAGGACTTGGAATCTTTGGTGCTGATCCGCAGCGCGACCGACACCACCATCCCGAATCTCGCGATTGCCTCACCCGTGAATGGCACGGTGCTGGCGGAACCGGTCTTGCCAGCCTTGAACGGCACGGCCTCCGATCCTGAGAGCGGCATCTCCGGCGTGAGCCTTTACGTGATGCGTTCCACCGGCAGCGGCTTCACCTACTGGACCGGCAGCGGCTGGAGCCTGACGCCCACCGAGCTTCCCGCGAACTCGAACGGCAGCAACTGGAGTGCTCCGCTGATGAGCGGCCCCGGTGCCTGGTCGATGCCATCCTATGGCCAACTCGTGAACGGCAGCTGGCAGATCCAAGTCAGCGCACGAAATGGCGAGATCCCTGCGGGCACGCGCGGCGCCACGGTGGCTTTCACCTTGGACTATCACCCGGTCTACGAGTTCACCGCGGGCAGCTACAGCGACGGCGATGACAACAACAATAACATGCTCTTCAGCAACCCGGCCAACTGGGCGCCCTACGGCGTCCCGGGTGCGAACGACATCGCTTCGCTCCCGTACGGTCACAACGTCACCAGCACCTCGAATCTCACGCTATATGGGCTGCGGATGTCTTCGGGCTCGCTGAACTTCTCGGAAGGGCCCGGTGCCAATGGCACGCTCGTGACCACCGGTAAGTCGGAGTGGAGCGGCGGCACTTTCAACGGCTGGTGGACTCAGAACGGAACCCTGCAACTCACAGGCGCCGAGCGCTGGCTCTGGCTCAACAGCCGGCTCAGCAACAACGGCACGACCACTTGGACCACCGGCCGGACGATCGGCCGGGAATCCGCCACGATCATCAATTCTACCGGAGCCACTTGGATCCTTGGGGTCGAGGGCGATGCCTTCGGCAACTATTACGGCGGCAACCAGTTCATCAACCAAGGCATCCTGCGACACACCCAGGTTGGCGAAACGGTACTCGACGATTGGAGCTACACGCTCGGCAACGAGGTTCAAAAGCAAGGCGGCACGCTGATCGTGAACTCGCCGGTCACGCTCAATGCGGGTACCCAGTTCACGGGCGGCGGCGCCTTCCGCCAGAATGGAGGCACCGTCTCCATCTCCGGCACGATCGCCAGCTCGACCGGTAGCTTTACCGTGGCAGGCGGCACTCTGAATGCGACCAGCGAATCCACTCTGATGGGAGTGTATCAATGGAGCGGCGGAGATTGGTCGGGGAATCTCACCATTCCGGTGGGGTCCGATCTCAGCATCACCGGAGACTGCCAGCTCAATGCCGGAGCGATCCTTCACAACGAGGGCACCGTGCACTGGAACTCCGCCAGTCCCTTGCGAGGCCGGGAGAACGTCACGGTCAACAACAAGTCCGGGGCCACATGGCGCTTGGAATCCACCGGAGATGCCTTCTCGAACTACTACGGCGGCAACGTCTTCAACAACTCGGGATTGCTGACGAAGACCGGATCGGGCACCACCTTCCTGCAGCATTGGACCTACAGTTGCCCGGGCGACACTCGGGTGAATACAGGAACGCTGCGCGTGGTGGCCAATCTGACGCTACCCGCCAACGCTACCCTCTCCGGCCCCGGCACTCTGGAATACGGCGGTGGCACACTGGCTCTCCAAGGCGAGATCCAATCCAGCGTCAGCACCCTGAAACTCATGGGCGGCACGATGAACTGCGCAAGCGGGGCGAAGATCCAAGGCAACTGGACATGGAACGGCGGCGCGATCGGCGGAACGCTTGAGAACCCCCTCACCCGCCAGATCACGATCGAGGGCGATTGCCAGCTCAATACCGCCGCGAACCTGAGCAACAAGGGCACAGTCGTCTGGAAAGCCGGCAGCCCTTTGCGCGCCTGGGAGCACGTAACCATCACGAACCATCCGGGGGCCACCTGGGAGTTCGCGACGGCAGGCGATGCCTTTAGCCAGAACTACGGCGTCAACCAGTTCTTCAACCAAGGCCTCCTCAAACGGAGCGCCGCCAGCGGCAACGTTGTGTTGGACGATTGGACTTTCCACCATTCCGGGGTCTTCGACTCATCCGCAGGCACCACCCAGATCGGTTCGCCCCTCAACCTTTTGGCAGGAGGTTTCTTCACCGGGGCAGGAGCCTTCTCCTTCCACTCCACCACCACTCTCAAAGGCCCCACGACATTCACTGCCGATACGACGGTAGCAGGTGGCAGTTTCAACGGCGAGGCGGCAGGCCGCGTCATCGGCGCCCTCAAGTGGTCCACAGCCACCTTCACCGGCGTGACAAATGTCAGCTCGGGCTCCTCCCTCAGACTTGTCACCACCGAGTCCAAGCTCCTGGCGGACAGCGCAACCCTCGACATCGCGGGTGAGCTGGTCTGGGAGACCGGAGATCTAACAGGCCGCGAGCACAGCAGGTTCATCATTCGCAACGGCGGCGTTTTCCGAATCCTAGGAACAGGGACGCTCGCCAACTACTACTACGATAACCACGTGGTGATCGAAGACGGCGGCACCCTGCTCAAGACCAGCAGCGGCGAAAGCGCGATCCACTGGGCGCTCGACAACGATGGCAGCGCGCAAGTCAGCGCTGGCCTGCTCTCCGCCCACGGCGGCGGCACCGGCGACGGCAGCTTCACCGGCAGCACCGGCGGTCTCCTCCGCTTCGCCAATGGCCCTCATGTCCTCGAAACCGGTGCCAGCCTGAGCGGAGGCACCGAGATCACCGGAGGATCCCTGATCGCCACCGGCAACGCAGGCGGCCGCATCGATATCAAAGGCGGCACTCTGGGGTCCGACGGCACTGCTACCTTCGCCTTCGCCGGATCCTCCGCATGGACCGGGGGCAGTCTTCACGGCCTCCTCTCCGTCCCGAACGGCGCATCGCTCGCCAGCTCCGGCCCGGACTTCAAAGGCCTGAATCACCTCGCCACGCTGAACGTAGGCGGGCTGTTGCAGTGGGATGGCGGAGCTACCATCCAAGGCCGCGAAAGCAGCACCATCAGCATCGAAAGCAGCGGTATGTTCCGCACCACCGCGGACGGCGACGTCTTCTCCAACTACTACGGCGGCAATCGCCTCCTGCTCTCCGGCACCCTTGAGAAAAGCAATGGCAGCGGTGTGAGCTTCTTCGACGAATGGCTCGTGGAAGGCTCGGGCACCATCCGCCCGCTCACCGGCAGCATCGACTTCCACGCCACGGTGAACCTCTTCAACGGAGCGAAGTTCGACGGTGGCGGCCAAACCCGCCTCAATGCCGGACCCACCACGGTGCAAGGGTGGTCCACCATCTACCCTGGCGCCACGGTTCGCTTCGGCGGCGCGGATATCGTCGGCCACACGGATGGCAGCGGCGGCTTCACAGGAGGGGCCATCGAATGGACCGCAGGAACGCTGCATCGACGCCTTACCTTCAACTCGAACCTCGCGATGACCGGCGCCGCAGGCAAAGGCATCTGGGCCGGAGCCGAACTTCGCAACATGGGCACCCTCACCCTAGGTGGCAGCGGCGGCTTGCAAGGACGCGAGGCCAGCACGGTCCGCAATCTAACAGGCGGCACCCTGCTCTGCCCGGGCACCAGCCATCTGTCGAACTACTACGGCGGTAATGCCCTGATCAACGAAGGCAGCATGTCCATCGGTTCCCCGTTCCACGGTCGCCAGACCATGGAATGGCGCTTCCAGCAAACCGCGAGCGGCGTGCTGAACGTCACCGTCGGCGGGGAAAACGCCGCCACTCCCGACTTCGACTTCCTCCAAGCATGGGAGGGAATGCAACTCGGCGGGAAACTGGTCGTGACCAAGACCGGCGGTTACGTTCCGGCGGAGAACACCACCTTCGGCATCCTGAATACCGGCTACGGCATCAGCGGCACCTTCACCTCGCTGCAGGCACCCGGCTTCGGCATCGAATACTCCGGCACCGCCGCACTCCTCCGCGCCGGCAACTCGGGCGTGGGCTTCGAGCAGTGGGCCACCAGCAAAGGCCTCAGCGGCCCGAACGCCCAATCGAATGCCGACCCCGACAAGGACGGCGTCGTCAACTTCCTCGAATACGCCTTCAACAGCGATCCCGCGGTCCGGTCCGCAAACCCCGTCAACTCCTCCGTGGTCACCATCAACGACCAGAAGTGGATCGTCGTCGGCTACCGCACCTGGAACGACCGCATCAACGCGGGCCTCGGATACAATCCCGAGCGCTCCCCCGGCCTCAGCGGATGGAACACCACCGGCATGATCGATGAAGTCGATACTGCCGCCCCCGCCATCCCCGGATCCACCGCACGGCGCTGTAGGATCCCCATGAGCGGCGCGAAGGACTTCATGCGCATCCGCGTCGAATAAGTCTCGGACCCACAGGATGCCGCGGGCTTTCCCCGTGGCATCCTTCATTTCTACGACTCACGCCGTAGCCACCGACAGCTTCGCCCAATCCGCGGGCTCCAGGCAGCACGGATCCGCCGCCACCCAGTGCCCCGGCTCGATCTCGCGCAGCGAAAGATCGGCCCCGATCGTTTCCTCATAGCGCGGGTGCTTGATCCGGTGTCCGAAGGCACTCCCCTTCGGCGGATCGATCGGCGATGGCACATCCCCCTCTAGCAGGATCCGCTTCTTCTCCAACGTCGGATCCGGCTCGGGAATCGCGGATAGCAAAGCCTTCGTATAGGCATGCTTCGGGCGGTGGTAAATCGCCTCCGCATCCGCCAGCTCCACGATCTTGCCCAGATACATCACCGCCACCCGGTCGGACACGTGCTTCACCACCGCCAGGTTGTGGGCGATGAAAAGATAGGAAAGCCCCAGATCCTTCTGCAGCTCTAACAAAAGATTCAGCACCTGCGATTGGACCGAAACATCCAGCGCGGAAACCGGCTCGTCGCAGACGATCAGCTTCGGATTCAGCGCCAGCGCGCGGGCAATCCCGATCCGCTGGCGCTGGCCGCCGGAGAACTCGAAGGGATAGCGCTCCGCCGCGGAGCTCTGGAGCCCCACCCGTTCTAACAACTCGTCCACGCGCTTGCGGCGTTGGGCCGAGCTACCCCTCCCATGGATGATCAGCGGCTCCTCGATGATCTCGCGCACGCTGTGGCGCGCGTTCAGCGACTCCACCGGGTCTTGGAACACCATCTGAAGCTCGCGCCGCAGCGGACGCATCGCGGAGCGGCTCAGGTGCGTGATGTCTTGGCCGTCGAATTGCACCGATCCCGACTTGATATCGTTCAGCCGCACGATGGCCTTGCCCAAGGTCGACTTGCCACAGCCGGACTCACCCACCAGGCCGAGAGTCTCGCCGGGAGCGATGTCGAAGGACACGCCATCCACCGCGCGCACCGAACCGATCTGGCGCATGAGAAGACCGCCGGTCACCGGGAAGTGCACCTTGAGATCGTTGACGGAAAGGATCGGGCTCATGCTTCGTTCGAGGCGTAGCAGGTCGGACAGGCCTCCACCCAGTGACCGGGCGAGACTTCAATGAAGGGCGGACGCTCGCGCAGGAGCCGGGAAATTTGTCGATCCATCCGCTGGCAGAAGCGGCAGCCGGGCACCAGATCCTTGAGCGCCGCCACCATCCCGGGAATCACCGGCAGGATCGACTTGCGCGGCGTATCCATGCGCGGGATGGAGGCCAGCAGGCCGCGCGTGTAGGCATGCAGCGGTCGCTCGAAAAGTTCCTTCACCGGCGCACGCTCGACAACACGCCCGGCATACATCACCACCACCTCGTCGCAGGTTTCAGCGATCACACCCAGGTCGTGGGTGATCAACATGAGCGACATGCCCATCTCCGCCTGCAGCCGCTTCATCAGGTCCAGGATCTGCGCCTGCACGGTCACATCGAGCGCGGTCGTCGGCTCGTCCGCGATCACCAGATCTGGGCGCAGTGCCAGAGCCATGGCGATCACTACCCGCTGCCGCATCCCGCCGGAGAGCTGGTGCGGGTAGTCCCCGGCCCTCAGTTCCGGCGCGGGAATCTTCACCAACCGCAGCATCTCGATCCCCGCGGCCCACGCGTCCTTTTTGCTCATCCCCTTGTGGATGATGAAGCACTCGGCCAACTGCTTGCCGATACGGTGCACCGGGTTGAGCGCGGTCATCGGCTCCTGAAAGATCACGCCGATCTCGTTGCCCCGCACCTTGCGGATCTCCTCCGGCTTGAGCCGGGTCAGGTCGCGCCCTTTGAAGCTCACCTCACCTTGAAGGATCTTGCCTGCGGGCTGTGGCAGCAGGCGCACGATCGACATCGCGGTCACGCTCTTGCCGCAGCCCGACTCGCCGACGATGCCGAGGGTTTTTCCCCGTTCGATTTCAAAGGATACTTGGTCCACCGCACGGACGAGACCGGCATCCGTCTCGAAAGCGGTGATCAGTTCGCGGACCTGGAGAAGCGGTTCGGACATGGTCAATTCTCGGCGGCGGTCTTCCTGCGGTGCTGGTCGAAGAGCCGGTTCTGCTCCGGGAAGCCGCGACCTTCTTTCATCGCCTCCTGGGTGTCTTTCTTGATGTCTTCGTCGATCCAGAGGACGTAGTTCATCTCCGGATCGTTGCCCATGCGGACGTTGAAATCATCGGGCCAGCGGATCCACCGCCAGGACAGTACCCGGTAGAAGGGCCGGTCGAAGGCCGGCACCCACACGGCCCGCTCGTGGAGGATCTCTTCCAGCTTCCAGGTCGTGTCTCGAACGACCTCTTCGCTGCGGGCCGCCCGGTTCTCCTCGATCATCGGGTCCAGCGCGGGATCGGCAAACGAGCTGATGTTATTGCTCATCGGCTTCGGCTTGCGGGTCCCGGGCTCGTAGGCCTCGGACGAATGGAAGCCCTGATAGAAATCCGGGAAGGGCAATTGCCCCTGCCAGCCCATCATCGCGATCTCGTGTTCCTTGCGCTGGATCTTCCCGAAGGCGGCCGTGTTGTCCATGCCCTCAAGCTTGAACTCGACCCCCGCCTTCTTCGCCTCCTCCTTCAGGCGGAGCAGCCAGGCATCGTAGGTCGGCCGCTTCGCATAGGTGATGGTGAAGGACAGCCTGCGCCCGTCCTTGTCCTTCAAAATGCCGTCCGGGCCCAACTCGCTAAAGCCAGCCCGTGCGAATGCTTCCCTCGCTTTCTCCACCGAGAACGGACGGGTCTTGAGCGTGGGGTGCGAATAAGGTCCGTAGCCGGCTTCCAGCAGATGAAGCCGCTCGCCTTCCCCGCGGAGATCGAACTCGATCACCTTCTCCCAGTTCGAGGCATACTGCAGGCCGATCCTGATATCCTGAATCGCCAGCAGCGGGCTATGCTGGTTCAGATAGAGGCCGGAAGAAATCGCCGGGAACTCGAAGTAGTAGCGGGCCTTCTCGATGTAGCCGTTGAAGACCTGCGGCACCTCCGATTGCTCGAACCACTTCCGCGCATCCATCAGCCAATAGACGTCGATGTCGCCGTTCAGCACCATCTGGAAGACCTTCTCGTCGTCACGCACCAGATTGTAGATCATCTGGTCCGGGTTGAAACGGTGCTTGTAGTACTTGCGGTCGCGTGCCCACCAGTCCTTCACCCGGCTCATGGTGATGGAGCGGCCTTTCTTCACGCCTTCCGGACGGATCTCGAAGGCTCCGGTGGTCGGGCGGCAGCGCCAGTTGTAGCGGGCCTCGAAGTCGGGGCCGAACTCCTTGAAGAAGTCCTCTTGGAAAGGGTAGGTGCTGGCCACGTACGGGGCCAGCGGCTTCGGCGTGGCCATCCGCAGGCACAGGTAATCGTCGCCGTACGTCGCCACTCCCCAGTACTGCCCCTTCACATACTCGCGGTAGTGGGTCTCGGAGAGATACTCGGAGAGGTAGATGTAGAAGGTCATCAGCCAGTCCCGAGAGGTGACATCCTTCCCGTCCGACCAGCGTGCACTGCTGTCGATGTGGTAGTAGATCGTCTGGCCGTCCGCCGCCACCGCCCACTTGTCGGAAAGCGCCGGCATCAGCTTGCCCGTTTCCGGATGGAGCAGCACTAGGCTCATCTCCATGTCGTCCCAGTGGTAGTGGCGGAAGCTGTTGTTCCCCTCCGCACCGAGCGTCCGCAGCGTGGGCGGGAAGGCATTGCCCACGATGTAGCTGTGCAGGGTGCCGCCTTTCTTGGCTTTGGGCGAACCGATCTCGGGCCCATCCTCCGCCGTCTGCCACTCGAGGTCCTGCGGCAGTTGCTCTTCGGTGAAGAACTCGAAGAAGTCCGGCCGCTGCAAACGCCGGTTCAAGTCGTCGAGGGCCAAGGTCTTCTCCTTGCGGGCCTGCTCGGTGAGCTCTCCCGCCAGCGCGGACTCCAGTTCCTTGTGTTCTCCCGCAAGCCGCGTGGCGGTCTCTTGGTTGAAGCGCTTGTAGAAGGACTCGCGCTCCTGGCTGTTGTCGTAGCTCTTGTACGCATCCCCTTCCTTGCATCCGGAGAGGAAAATGGCCGCTAACACCAAGGCGCTGGCGGCGAGAATGGCTGCCGGTCGCTTCATTGATAGGTGGTGAATTTCTTGGGATCGAAGGCCTCCCGGATGGCCTCGCCGACGAAGGTGATCAGGAGCAAGACCCCGACCATGACCGCAAACACGGAGCTGACGATCCAAGTGGACGAAAGATTCGAAGTGCCGTCCTCCAGTACCCGGCCCCAGCTCGGATAGCGGTCGGGCAGACCGAACCCTAGGAAGTCCAGCGCAGTCAGCGAGGTAGCGAGCGCGGCCACGCTGAAGGGCAGGAGCGTCACGATCGTCGAGATCGCATTCGGCAAAATATGCCGGAAGACCACGCGGAAGGTTCCCGCCCCTTGCACCCGGGCGGCGGCCACGTAGTCGCGAGCTTTCTCGCGGTAGGTCGCCGTGCGCAGATAGACGGAAACGCCGATCCACGAGAACACGCAGAAAACGAGCAGGATGGTGGCGAGATCGATGTTATCCCGCCCGATGTTCGCCGTGATGATGATCACCACCAGCAGGAAGGGCACGTTGCTCAGGATCTCGACGAAGCGGTCCATGATCAGGTCGAAGGCCCCGCCGAAGTAACCCATCATGGATCCGATCGTGATCCCGATGCCATAGGTCAGCAGGATGTAGACGAACGCGGCCTTGAAGATCACCTGAAGACCGCCGAAGAGCTGGGCCGCGATGTCCCAGCCATTCGAATCCGTGCCGAGGTAGTGCTGCTCGGCCAGGGAGGGAGGTGCCGGTTTGTAGATGATCTCCACCCAGCGCAGATCCCCCGGAGGCGGGCCTTCATCCGGAACGGAAGTTTCGACCAGTTCCCCCTGATGCCAGGTCTGCTTCCCGGCGAACTCGCCCTTGCCGTCGAAGAGCGTCGCCGGACCTTCGCGGAGACCGCCGCGGAAGCGCGCATCGCGTAGCTTCACCTCGGGGCTCTCCGGCCAGAACTGCACGGCATAGCCATTGAAAGGCTGGTTGTCTCCCGCGCGATGGATCTTGCCGTCCAGATTGTCGAGCGGGCGCTTCTGCAGTTCGTCGGAGTCCAGCACCGGTTCCCACGGGATCAGCGGCATGATCACGAAGTTCCCGGACTTACGCTCCTTGAAATCGGCTTTGAGCTGGCGGTAATCCGCCTCCTGGTCGCCCTCTCCTCCGAAATCCTTCGCCGCGAAAGCCGCCTCACGGAAAGCCGGGAAGAACCACTTGCCGTCGTACTTCACGGCCAGCGCCTGCCTGCCCGCCACGACCTGATCGAGCAGCGTGAGCAGCAGCAGCAACATCAGCAAGCGGAAGGACAGCCAGCCGCGGCCGATCGAGCGGAAGCGCGAGAACTTCCGCACCGTCAGCGGATTCCATTGGAAGCCCCCGCCCATTGCCAGCAGGAGCAGGCCCGTCAAGGCCATCAGCCCGCAAAACCCATAGCCGATCCAGCGTCCCTGCTCGGCGCGCCAGTGATCTTCCGGGAAAGCTCCCGGCGCGGAATCGAAGGAGAAGAACCAGCGCAGGGATGGCAGCGACAATCCGGCCTCGTGACCGGCGTAGGCCGCCGCGGCCAGAAGCAAAAGCAGGATGCCGATTTTACGGGGAAAGGTCATGTCACTTGTAGCTCACCCGTGGATCCACCAAGGCCACACACAGGTCCGAAATCACTTTCCCCAGGGCCGTGAGAGCCGCCGCGACGAATAGCACTCCGAGCATCACGGGCTCGTCGCGTTCCACCACCGCGCTGAACTGCAGCAGCCCGAAGCCGTCGATGTCGAAGACCTTCTCGACTAGCATTGAACCGGCCACCAGCAGCGCGATGTTGTCGCCGAAGGTGGTGGCGATCGGGATGATCGAATTCCGCAGCGCGTGCCGGAAGACCGCGGCCGGATAGGAGACCCCTTTTGCCGCCGCGGTGCGCACGTAATCCGCCGCCAGGTTATCCATCAGGTTGTTCTTCGCCAGCATGGTCATGAAGGCGAAGCTGCCGATGAGGTAGCAGACCAGCGGCATGAAGGTGTGGTTGAAGATATCCTTCACCTTGTCCGCTGCGGAGAGCGTGTCGAAGTCATCTCCCGTGAAGCCGCGGATGGGAAACCATCCCCACTTGGCACCTAGCACCACCACCAGCAGGGATCCCAGTGCATAGCCCGGGATCGCGAAGCCCGCGAAGATTGCGGCGGAACTCGCATTATCGAGGAAGGTCCGGTGCTTGATCGCCTTCAGGATACCCAGCGGCACGCACACGCCGTAGATCACCAGCACCGAAGCCAGTCCGAAGTACAGCGACACCGGCATGCGCTCCAGAATCATCAGCCCCACCGGGTCCTGATACTTCTCCGAGGCGCCCAAGCTCCCCTGCAAGAGGCCGTCGAATGCCGGCTTGTAAAGCACCGCCCGATACTCGGGCTCGCTCTGCAGCGACATCCCGCCCATCCACTTGTTCCAGTGGCGCACCTGCTCCGCAGGACTTCTCAGGCGGACCGCCCATTCCGAGATATCCACGCCCGCTTCCGCCTTGAGTTCGGCGCGGTCTCCTTGGCGGATCGCTTTCACCAGATGGATCGTGCCGGGGATCGGGATCTCCACTTCGGTCGCGCCTTTCGGGAACTCTCGCCCGATCTTCTGGGTGTCCCGCGGGAAGATGCCCAGCCATTCGCCGTAGGCTCGGCCGAGGCTCTTTTCCCGGTTCTTCTTCTCTTCTACGTCGAGAACCTGTGACGCCGTGATGGTCGGCCCGCTTTCCATCCGCGAGCGCTTCCCGCCATCGCCCCCCATCAGGGCGGCGATGCTGCGCTCCACCGGGCCGCCCGGGGCCATCCGGTTGATCGCGAAGACCAGCGCCGTGATCCCCAACAAAGTCAAAGGGATCAGAAGAAGGCGGCGCAGGAAGTAGGCTTTCAAATGGCAGTACGAAGCTAAAGGATTCCGTGGTTCTAGCGGAGGAGCCCTCCCTTGCAAGTCCCCGGGGACGTTTCGTGCAGCTTTGGCCGAAATCCACGGGGAAGCTGCATGTTCCCGACCAAAAGCGACACGGGCAGTGAAATTTTCCCTGCAATGTCGGCGCGGGACAAGCTAGTGCTGCGCCACGCATGACACGACTTGCCCTTTTTCTGCTCCCCGCCCTGCTCTGCCTGACCGGCTGCCAGAGGGAAGAACAGTTGGGCTCCGGGGAAACCCTGGTCGAGAAAGCCAACCGCGAGGGGGTCCTGATCATGGGGAATTCCAACGAGCCGAAAGGCTTGGACTCCCAGGTCGTGACCGGCGTGCTGGAGAGCAATATCCTGCGGGCTCTTTTCGAAGGACTCGTCTCCGATCACCCGAGCGAGGATGCCACCGTGCTGCCCGCCGGAGCCGAGGTGCTGGAACCGGATGCGACCGCCACGGTCTGGACTGCGAAGCTGCGGCAGGATGCCAAGTGGTCCGATGGCGCCCCCGTGACCGCTCACGACTATGCCTTCGCCTACCAGCGGATCCTCGAGCCCTCCTTCGCCGCGAAATATGCGGAGATGCTCTACTTCCTCAAGGGAGCAGACCGCTTCAACAAGGGCGAGACCACGGATTTCAAGGAAGTGGGCGTGGAGGTGCTGGATGACTTCACGCTACGCCTGACCCTGCGCGGACCTACTCCTTACTTCCCGCAGATTCTCAAGCACTACACCTGGAACCCGGTGCCACGCCACGCGGTGCTGAAATACGGCACCATGACCCAAAAGGGCAACGCATGGTCCAAGCTGGGCAACATCGTCTCTAACGGCCCCTATCAGCTCAAGTCCTGGCGCCGCAATGACCACCTCGAGGTGGAACGCAATCCCTACTATTGGGGCGCGGACAAGGTGACCTTGAACGGCGTCCGCTTCTTGCCGATCAACAACTCCTACACCGAGGCGCGCATGTTCCGGGACGGCCTCATGCACGTGACCTACACGGCCCCGCCGGAGATTGTGGACTTCATGAAGAAGGAGAACCCCTCGGTCCTCCGTCAGGAGCCTTACGTGGGCACCCTCTTCTTCCGCTGCAATACCAAGCGCAAGCCGCTCGATGACCAGCGGGTCCGGCGCGCCTTGAACCTCGCCTACAATCAGGAGGAGATCTGCAACAAGATCCTCCGCGGCTACAAGCCGGCCTACGGCATGACCCCGCCGATGGCTGGCTACGATTCGCCTCATGCGATCTCCTTCGATCCGGAAACCGCCCGGCGCCTCTTGGCGGAAGCGGGCTTCCCGGGCGGCAAGGGCTTCCCGCGCCTCAAGATCCTCCTCGCGAGCCGTGAGACCGCCGCCACCGTGGCCCAAGCCGTGCAGGCGATGTGGCGCAAGGAGCTGGGCATCGAGGTGGAGATCGAGAACAAGGAATGGACCGCCTACCTCGCCGCGATGCAGGAGTTCGACTACGACCTCGCTTCCTCCGGTTGGATCGGCGACTACCTCGATCCCCTCACCTTCCTGGAAATGTGGACGGACGGGAACGGCAACAACCTCACCGGTTGGTCCAGCAAGCCCTACGAGGAACTCTTGCAGAAGTCTCACCAAGAGGCGGATGCCGCCAAACGCTACGCCCTGCTGCGTGAGGCGGAGACGATCATGACCGCGGAGTCGCCCACTCTTCTGATTGCTTGGTATGCCCGAAACTACCTCATGGATCCTGCCGTCGAAGGCTGGAAACCGCTCCTGCTCGACAACCACCCCTATGACGTGCTCCGCCTGCGCACCAAGTGATCCGCTGCCATGACCCGCATCATCCTTAGCCGCCTCTTTCAAGGTCTCCTGACCTTGTTCGTGCTGGTCACGATCACCTTCTTCCTGGTGCGCATGATGCCGGGCAGTCCCTACACGGACGAGAAGGCGTTGCCCAAGCACATCCTAGAACAACTCAAAGCCTATGTCGGCTTGGACAAGCCGCTTCCGGTCCAGTATCTGACCTACCTGAAGAACCTGATCGTGGATCAGGACATGGGCATCCTGCTGAAGCGGGATGGCGTGAAGGTCTCGGAGATCATCAGCCAGTCCTTCCCCGTCTCCGCCTTTCTCGGGGTGCTCTCGATCGGCATCGCGCTGATCGTGGGACTCCCCGCCGGCGTGATCGCCGCGGTGAAGAAGAACGGTCCCCTCGACTACGCCTGCCTGGGTGCTGCCATGATGGGTATCTGTCTTCCCAGCTTCGTCATCGGGCCCCTTCTGGCCGTCTTCGCCGGGCTCGGACTCAAGTGGCTTAACGTGGCGGGCTGGAATACGCCCACCGACTGGATCCTCCCGGCTGTCACGCTCGGGATGGTGAATGCCGCCTATATCGCACGGCTTACCCGCGGCGGCATGCTCGACGTGCTGAATCAGGACTACATCCGCACTGCCCGCGCCAAGGGCGTGCCCGGCCATCGGATCGTGACCCGCCACGCCCTGCGCGGCGGACTCATCCCCGCCGTGGCCTTCGTCGGCCCGGCCTTCGCTGGCATGATCTCGGGCTCCTTCGTCATCGAAACCATCTTCCAGGTTCCCGGCATGGGTCAGCATTTCGTGAATGCGACCACCGACCGCGAATACTTCCTGATTCAGGGTCTCGTCCTCTTCTACGGTTTCCTGATCGTCGGTGCCAACCTGCTCTCCGACCTCGCCCAGATCGCCCTCAACCCGCGCCTGCGCGCTTCCGCCTGACCCATCTCCCATGTCCGAATCGATCGAAAAAGGCACCTCCCTCTGGCGCGACGCGTGGCACCGGCTGTCCCGGAACAAGGCAGCCATGCTCGGCCTCTGGTTCCTCGTCCTTATCGTCATCCTCTGCTTCATCGGGCCGCTGATGCCCTTCGTGAAGAGCCCGACGATCATCAATCTGGATAACTCCGGAGCACCTCCGAGCGGCGAGCATTGGCTCGGTACGGATCAGCTGGGACGCGATCTTTTGGCCCGCGTGCTCTACGGCGGGCAGATCTCGCTGCTGGTCGGCTTCGTCGCCACTGCCGTCGCGGTGGCCATCGGCCTCGTCTACGGTGCCGTCTCCGGCTATGTCGGCGGAAAGCTCGACGACGTCCTGATGCGCGTGGTCGATATCCTCTTCGCCCTGCCCTTCCTGGTGCTGGTCATCCTGTTTTCGCTGGTCGTGGACAAGCCGGCTTCGGAGTTCACCGAGTGGGTCATCACCACCACCGGCTGGAACCGTGATAAGGTGGCTCCGATCACCACCCTGATCCCCCTCTTCATCGCGATCGGCGCGATCGGCTGGCTGACCATCGCCCGCATCGTCCGGGCCCAGGTCATGGCCTACAAGCATCAGGAATTCGTGGAGGCTGCCCGCTCGCTCGGTCTCGGCAATGCCCGGATCCTCTTCCGCCACATCCTGCCGAACGTGGTCGGACCGATCATCGTCTACACCACGCTGGCCGTGCCCGGCATCATGCTGCTGGAGAGCGTGCTCTCCTTCCTGGGCCTTGGTGTTCGTCCCCCGAACAGCTCCTGGGGCATCCTGATCAAGGAGGGAGCGGACCGAATGGAAACGAACATGGGCCTGCTGCTCTATCCAGCGCTGTTCTTCTCCACCACTCTCTTCGCCTTGAACTTCCTCGGCGATGGCCTGCGCGACGCCCTCGATCCGAAGTCCTCGAAGGACTAGAAACTTCTGGCCAAGACCCGGCCGACATGTGTTCATGTGACCATGTCAGAGCGAATCGCCGACCTCCCTTTGGACGAACGCCCTCGCGAGAAGCTGGCGAAGTTCGGGCCGGGTGCACTGGATAACGCCGAGCTTCTGGCGATCTTCCTCCGCACCGGCATCGTCGGACGCAGCGCGATCCAAGTCGGGCGCGATCTCTTGGAGCACTACGGATCAATCGGTTCCCTCGGCAGTGCCGGGGCCATCGAGCTGTCGAAACAGAAAGGACTCGGGCTCGCCAAGGCCTGCCAACTCGTCGCCGCCTTTGAGCTCGGGGCCCGGGCCGCACGCGAACAGATCGCCCAGACCCCGCTGGATTCTCCGGAGATCATCTACCGGACCTTCGCCCCGCAGCTCGCATGGCTGCGGCACGAGAAGCTCATTGTGGCCCTGCTGGATACCCGTCTCCGTCATTCCGGCACCGTCGAGATCAGCTCCGGCAATCTCAACGAAACCGTCGCCCACCCCCGCGAGGTCCTGCGCCCGGTCCTTACCCGCGGAGCTTACGGTTTCGTCCTGATCCACAATCATCCTTCGGGCGACCCCACCCCCAGCCGGGCGGACGAGCACTTTACCCGGCGCATCAGCGAAGCGGCCGACCTGATGCAGGTGAAACTCCTCGACCACGTGATCGTGGGTCGGCCGGACCAAGGCCGGGCACCCTACTTCTCCTTTCGGGAAGCGGGTGTCGTCGCCTAGACTCTTGCCACTTGGCAAGGGATGTGCTTCGCTCCGCCCGGGTCGAGATACTTAACCTTCCCTAACTACTTGAAAGCCCTCCCGACGGGCTTCCGTAGCCATCCCGACGCATGTCTGCCCGGCTTTTCCAAGCTTACCTCCCTGCCCTGCTCTGCGCCCTCGCATTGCCCGCAGCTTGGGCGGTTCCGGCTCCCGGCGAGATCCTCATGGCCAGCTGGCCCACCCTCTCCCCGGACGGAAAAACCCTCGCCTTCGAGTGGCGTGACGACCTCTGGTCCGTCCCCGTCGAAGGCGGCCTCGCCGAGCGTCTCACCGCCCACCCCGCCCGCGACAGTTTCCCCCATTATTCCCCGGATGGGAAATCCCTCTACTTTTGCTCCAGCCGCGCCGGCTTCCTCCAGCTCTTCTCCATGCCCGCCGAAGGCGGCCCCGCCGCCCAGCACAGCTTCCACTCCGAAGGCGCGAGCCTGGAAGACATCACGCCGGACGGCACCAAGGCGCTGGTAAGAGGACTCCGCGACGAGCCCGGCTTCCGGCCGGAACGCCTGATGGAGATCGACCTGCGCCGCGAATCCCCGGAAACCTACCTCTTCAACGAGAAGGGGCAGTCGGCGCGCTACAGCCCGGATGGAACCAAAGTCCTCTTCTGCCGCGAGGGGGAGCAACTCTACCGCAAGGGCTACCGGGGCCCGCGGGCTTCATCGATCTGGCTCTACGAGGTGAAGACCAAGGCCTTCACCAGCTTGATCAAGGAAGAAGCTGAGGCCCGCTCGCCACTCTGGAAACCGGATGGCAGCGGCTTCTACTACGTCTCCGAACGCGACGGCACCTTCAACCTGTGGTCGCGGGACTTCGCCAGCGGCAAGGACGAGCAACTCACTGCCTTCAAAGACGACGGCGTGATCCGCCCGGCGGTAGCGGAGGACGGCTCCGTGATCGTCTTCCGCCGCGGCTTCCATCTCTGGGCCTGGCGGCCGGGTGGCAAGGCGGAGCAAATCCCGATCCGCCAGCAGGAGGACCTGCCGGACACCACCCAGGAGCTCCGGAAGATCACGGGCACGGTGGACGCCGACTTTTCACCGAGCGGACTGGAAATGGTCTTCTGCGCCGAGGGCGAGCTATGGACCTCCGACACCGTGCTGCGCGAGCCGAACCGCATCACTCGCAGTTCCGCCCGCGAAGAGGATGCCGCCTTTTCTCCCGACGGCCGATGGATCTACTACATCAAGGATGAAGGCACGGAGCGGAACGTTTGGCGCGTGGCTCGCAAGGACGAGGGTGACTACTGGTGGCGGGCCGATGCCTTCCAACATGAGCAGGTGACACGCGGCACCGAGGCCAAGCGGCGGATGCGACTGAGCCCGGATGGCACGCGGATCGCCTACATTTCGGGCGGAGGGAATCTTCACGTTGCGGATGCCGACGGTAGTTCCGACCAACTGCTCTTCGCGTGCTGGGATGCGCCGACTTTCGATTGGTCTCCCGATTCGGGTTGGCTGGTCTTCGCGGCACAGGATCAGAACTTCAACCGTGACATCTATGTTCTGGCGGCGGACGGCTCGCGTGAGCCCTTCAACCTTTCGCGACATCCCGACTTCGAGGGCTCGCCGAAATGGTCGCCGGATGGCCGCAGAATCGCCTTTACCGGGCGGCGCCTGAACAACGAGATGGGCCTCTTCTTCGTGGACCTCAAGCTGGAAGAAGCCGTCCGCTCGACCCGCGATCGCCGTGAACTGGATGCGGAATCCGCGATGCGCGACGACCCGCTCTATCGGCAAGAAGACAGCGAACGCGAGAACGACGACTCCGAAGAGCCCGAGGAAACGAAAGCGGCTGAATCCCTGCCGGACACTACCCGGCCTGAGCAGGTGCCCACGCCGGAGAAACCGAAGCGCAAACGCATGCGGATCGATTTCGAGGGTCTGAGCGAGCGCATCGTGCGCCTGAATACCCGCGGCATCGAACCCGAGCGGATGCTGTGGTCGGCGGACTCGAAAGCGATCCTCTTCCAAAGCAAAAACAGCTCCAATGACAAGCTCTTCAAGATCGAAGCTCGCCAAGGAGCTTCGATGCAGGATGAGGCCGAGCACCGTGGTCTGCCGATCCGCGTGGACAAGGACGGTTCCCTCTTCTGGATCGTCGATCAGACGCCCGCCCTGCTGAAGAAGGGCAAGCTGACGAAGTATCCCATCACCGCGCGCCTGGTGCGGGATCGGGTGGCGCACCAGCGCCTGTGGTTCCGCAGCGTGTGGCGGACTCTCCGGGACCGCTTCTATGATCCGTCGATGAACGGCAAGGATTGGGAGAAGATCCTGGCGAAGTACGAGGACGCTGCCGCGTATTCACCCGATTCACCGACTTTCGACGGAGTGGTGGGCATGATGCTCGGTGAACTGAATGCCTCTCACCTGACATTCATTTCTTCCGTCTGGCCGAAACCTTGGGAAAACGAGGGAGCCGAATTCCAATCCACACGGCACCTCGGTATTCGCTTCCAACGTCACGGTGCAGGCGATCCGCTCACCGTGGCATCGGTGATTGCGGGCAGCCCTGCGGCTCTGTGCAAGCCACCGGTGGAATCTGGCGACACGATCGTGAAGATCAATGGACGACCGATCGACAGCTCGATGCCGGTTCACCGCTTCATGAATGGCCGCTTGGACCGCGACATCGAGTTGGTCGTCCGTGACAAGAAGGGCAAGGAGCACATTCATGACCTACACCCGATCAGCTACGAGCGGGCACGGGAACTGGCGGAAGCGCAAGTGGTGATCGATAACCGCAAGCGCGTGGAGGAGATGTCCGGCGGACGCTTGGGCTATGTCCACATCGCTCGGATGTATTGGGACGAATTCGAGCAATTCGAGCGCGAGATCTACGCCGCCGGTCACGGCAAGGAGGGCTTGGTCATCGACATCCGTGACAACGGCGGCGGCTTCATCACCGATCATCTGCTTACCGTGCTCTGCCAACCGCAGCACGCGGTGACGATTCCCCGCGGCGGTGGTCCGGGTTATCCTCAGGACCGTAAAGTCTATGCCTCCTGGCACAAACCGCTGGTGGTGGTCTGCAACCAGAACTCCTTCTCGAATGCCGAGATCTTTGCCCACGCCATCAAAACATTGGGACGCGGACCAATCGTCGGTGTGCCAACGGCCGGCGGCGTGATCTCCGCTTCCCGTGAAAAGATTCTCGATGCTGGAACGCTCCGCGTGCCATTCCGCGGCTGGTTCTCGCCCAAGGACGGCACCGACATGGAGATGAACGGTGCCATCCCGGATCACATTGTCTGGCCCGAACCCGGACAACTCGTGGCCGGAGAAGACCCGCAGCTCGGAAAGGCTGTCGAGGTCCTGATCAAGGATGTCGACACTGCGGAGAAGCAGGAGTTCGTGCCGAAGTATCGCAGCGGCTACAAGGCAGAGGGAGAGAAGGTGGAGTGAGCCGTTCCCGGTATGTCACGCCCCGCGTCACGGGAATCGCATTGCTCGTCGCGGGTTATCTCGTCGGCTATTTCCCAAGCACCTCCTACCACCGCGGAAGCTTGGGAGGACCGGAGATCCACCACCGCATCTTCCGGTCGAGACTCCATCTGGCACTTTATAGGCCGCTGACGATTTTGGAGAGAACGCTTCGGGAGCCCGCCGTGGAATGGTATGCCGAGGCCGAGCGAGAGGGCGCTTGGCTGCCGCCTTCCATCGCGCCGTAGGGGCAGCATGGGAACAAAAGAAAGCGGCGGAGGACTCATCGCCCTCCACCGCTGTGAAAGTGTTTTTCGGAAAGACTCCTCAAGCCAAGTTGGTGAAGACGACCTGCACGTCATCGTCGTCTTCGATTTTCTCAAGGATGGCTTCCACCTCGGCCATCTGTTCTTCGGTCAACTCGATCGGCTGGGTCGGAATGCGCTCGAGCCCCGCCTTCTTAGTGGCGATGCCGAGCTTTTCGAAGGCGGAAGTCAGGCTGGAGAAGCTGCCGTAGTCGCCGATCGCACGGGTAATCCCGTCCTCGGTCTCAAGCTCTTCCAGGCCGGCATCGATCAGCTCCAGTTCGAGCTCTTCCAGATTCAGATCCGGGCCGGCTTCAAACTCCACCACCGCCTTGCGGGTGAACATGAAGTCGAGTTGCCCGCTGTTCACGATCTGTCCGCCATTCTTGTTGAAGATGGTCTTCATGTTGACCACCGAGCGGTTCGTGTTGTCGGTAGCGCATTCGATGTAGAAGAGAGAACCGTGCGGGCCTTTTCCCTCGTAGGCCACTTCCACGATATCGGCAGCGTCTTTGCCAGCAGCACGCTTGATGGCGGCGTCGATCTTGTCTTTCGGCAGATTTTGGCCCTTGGCATTGGCAATGGCCAGGCGCAGCGGGGCATTGGCCGCCGGGTCCGGGCCGCCGTTCTTCGCAGCCATGGTGATGGATTTGGCGAGCTTGGGGAAAACGCGGGACATGGTATCCCAGCGGGCTTCCTTGGCTCGGCGGCGGCATTCGAAGGCTCGTCCCATATATACGAAAGATTCTCGGTTGGCGGGATTGAAGCGTAGGCAGCGGCGCGGGCAAGCCCAAGAGTCGCCAGCCCTGCCGACAATCGCGCCCTAAGCCCCCATCGGCATCGCCAGCGGACGCTTGCCGGTGGCGGACTGGATAGCCCCACCGATAGCTGGCGCGATCGCAATGATCGGGCACTCTCCGGCTCCGGCGGATGGTAGATCCTTGCGATCCAGCAACACAATTTCGATGGGCGGAACATCGGAGAACCGCGGGACACGATACTTGGAGAAGGTAGGATTGAGGATCTTGCCATCCGCGAAACGGATCGCTTCGAAGAGCGCACCGCCGAGTCCCATGACGATACTCCCTTCCACTTGGCTCTTCAGGTGCACCGGATTGACGGTCGCACCGCATTCGAAAGCGGCCACGATCCGCCGGACCTTCACCTCCCCGTCCTTCCCCTCGACCTCCACGCAATTGGCGACGTAGCCTCCTTTGTCGATTCCACAGGCGATGCCGCAGTGCCCTTTGCGGTCCTTCCACCCGAACTTCTCGGCAGCCGCCTCGAGAACCGCGCGCAAGCGCTCGTCTTTCAGATTGCGGAGCCGGAATTCCAAAGGATCGAGCCCGGCTAGAGCTGCCAGTTCGTCCATCGCGGATTCGCGTGCGAAGCCATTCGCGGCCGCGGCTAGACCGCGATAGGAGCCTTGTCGCAAAGGCGAGCGGCTGCCGTGGCTGCGTACCGATTTCACCGGAACCTCGTACGGCGTCTCGATCGCCGCACCGCCGGGATTGTGGCTATGGAATTCCCACGCCGTGAGCTTGGCCTCCTTGTCGATTGCCGCGCGCACTTCGATCACTGCCGCGGGACGGAAGTAGGCCCACCAGAACTCTTCTTCGCGCGACCAAGAGACCTTCACCGGCCGCTCCACGGCCTTCGCCAGGCGGGCCGCCTCCACCGCCGCCTCTCCACTGTGCTTGCCGCCGTACCCCGACCCCGTGTCGGGAACAATCACTCGAACTTTCTCGGGCGGCAGCGAGAACGCTTTGGCCAGTTCGTCCTTCACGCCGAAAGGCCGCTGGGTACCGGTCCATGCCGTCAGCTTGCCATCCTTCCACTCGGCGACGCCCGCCCTTGTTTCCAAGGGGCAGTGGGCGATGTATTCCACATTGAAGGTCTTCTCCAGCTTTTGCGCGGCAGTCGCGAGCGCCTCGTCGATTCGCTTACCCTCGTCGCCGCGGTCGATCTTGTTCTTCAGTACTTCCCACAGACCGGCATTGGAGGGACCTCCGCCGCCTTCCCATTCGACCGCCATAGCATCGATCGCTTGCTGCGCGAGAGACGGATTGGGAGCGGTCACACCCACGAAGTCGCCATCTTTCACCACGCTCACGCCTTCCATCGCCTTGGCCTTGGTGTCGTCGAGCGACTTGAGCTTTGCGCCGTAAACTGGAGCCCGCAGTATCTTGCCATGCAGCATGCCGGGTAAGGACATGTCTGTGGTATAGAGGTGCTTGCCGGTCACGAAATCGCGGCCATTGATCTTCGGCACGGAGGTTCCGGCGATCTTCCATTCGCTCGCTGGCTTGAGCTTCGTGTCACTGGTCACGGTGGCGGCGAGCTTCCTGTCCTTCAGAAGCTGGGCGTAAGTCGCCCTCTTCTCTTCCCGCGTTTCTGCCTTCGGACGGATCACGCTGCCCTCCGCCGCGGAGAGATCGCCGCGATCAACATCCCATTCCTTTGCTGCCAAGTCGATCAATTCCTCCCGGGCCGTGGCAGCGACCTTGCGCAAGTGCAGCGCCATATCCGGAGTGCTGCGACTTCCGAAGGTTCCCATGTCGAAAGGCACGAGATCGGTATCCGCCATCAGCATATGGATGCGTTCAATGGGAAGGTGAAGCTCCTCCGCGATTGCTTGGGCAAGCGAGGTACGGATGTTTTGCCCCACCTCCGTTTTCCCCGTGAAAACCTGCACTACACCATCTTCGCCAATGTGTAGCCATGCACCAAGATTCATCGGGCGGGGCGAACCACCCCGGCGATTACCCCGCTGCTGTGCCGTTAGCTGCGGAGTGAGAAACGCGACGAGCAGGCCCCCCCCTAGGAGCTTGAAGAAATGGCGGCGGTCGAATACCCGGGCTTCCAAGGCTTTCATCACGATTTGCTGGCGAGGGTTTCGGAAGCGCGCTTCACGGCGGCACGGATGTTGTTGTAGACACCGCAGCGGCAGATGTTGCCATCCATCGCGGTGAGGAGCTGCTCTTCCGTCGGCTGCGGGTGTTCCTCCAAGAGGGCCACCGCGCTCATGATCATGCCGCAGGTGCAATAGCCGCACTGCAGGGCATCCGCATCGAGGAATGCCTGCTGGACCGGATGCAATCTGCCCTCCTTCTCCAAGCCTTCGATCGTGCGGATCTCCGACTCGCCCACGGACCCGGCAGAAACACGGCAGGACCGCACCGGTTTCCCGTCGACCAGTATCGTGCAAGCCCCGCATTGCCCTTCTCCGCAGCCCGGCTTGCACCCGGTGAGCCCAAGATCATCGCGCAGCACGCTAAGAAGGATCCGCTCGCCATCCGCCTCTAAAGCGGTAGCGCGGCCGTTGATGTGGAGACGGGTAACAGTGGCCATGGGTCTGAGGAGCCTGACCCTCCCGCGGGTCGCGCGGGGATCAAGGTGAAACCCTGCCAGATGGAAAAGGGTTGCGGATCAAGGAAGCTTCCTCGCAACCCCGCCCTTACAACGCCGCGCGGCTGCGGACGACCAGCGGACTATCCGCGCCACCTGAACCCTTCAGCCAGTGAACGCTGGCAGCGAGGAAGCGGTTGCGGAAGGCAGGTGAAAGTGACTTGTAGTCCTCGATGATCGCACTGCTGAACTTGTAGTCGTGGGAGTCGGTGCCTTTCATGTAGATGAGGCGCTGCGCCGCATCCGTAAAGAGCTTCGGGTCGCCTCCGGCATCCAAGAAATCCAGCGTGCGGCGGGCCGCGCCGAGGCGATCGTCGTTCAGACCGGCGAAAATCTCGTCCACGGCGGCATGTCCGCGCGACTCGCTGACGATCGGCTCAAAGGTATCGATCTCCACTCCGCCACTGATGCCCGCATCCTCGCGGAAGAGCGGGAGAAACGAAGCATTCTGAAGCATCAGAAAGCGCCGGGTTTCGTCATCCGAAGCGTGCCGGAACGCGTAGTGAAGCGCATTCGTGGTAGTGCACGCATGCAGCGCGATGATACCCGGTGCCCGCATCAGCAGTTCCGCGGAGCACTGGAACATCGCATCCCAGACCGGTTGCGGACTGCAGCCGCTGTTAATCAGAGATACCACCTTGGCCGAGGCTTCATCCCAAGATCCGGAGCGAAGTACGGCGAGCAAATCCGCGGCAGCACCGGAGCGGTTCTCACCGCCATTCCATGTCACGCGGAGTTCCTTAAGGCGCTCCGCATTCTTGCGACCCGGCCGGTCGGCGAGGGCGTCGCCATCGGCAGGGTTGGTCCCATCGCACGCGAGGAGAGCGTAAGCGAGGGACCGGAGGACCGGTTCCGAGTGCTGCCAGCCGATGGTCTGGAGCAGACGCCAGCTATTCGCGACGTAGATCGCCTTGTGTCCGATGTCACGGTAGTCGCGGGCTCCATATCGGCAAAAAAGATCGAAAGCATCCTGCGAACTCGATCCGCGCGCCAGACTCGCGGCGGCGCTATCGGCGCAAGAGCAATCCCAAGCATCCATGCCCTTGCGGAATGCTTCCGCGGCACGGTCGGCGGGAGGCACGGAAGGCTCGTAAACCCCCTCCATGGTCCAATCGCCCTCCTTCTTGTCGCGGGCTTGGGAGGCTTTGAACTGATCGACCGCCCAGAGCAGGGGCAACCAGCGGTCGGCGTCCGGCGAATTCTGGCTGGCGAGATGGGCGGAATTGACGACGAGGACAGCGTGGAATTTGAACCCGACAGGGCGCGGCTGGATGTTCCGGATGCCGGCGAGGAAGGTTGCTGCAAGGATCTCGCGATGCGTGGTACCGGTCTTGATCCTCTGACCTACTTCCTCAATCACCCGCTCCCGTGGTGTGTCCTCGAGGAGGCGCACCAGTGGTTCGATCTCCGGAAGAAAGCGGACGATGGAGGCATCGACACCGGCCTCCGCCGCCGAAATAGCAGGCAATCGGGATAGGAACTCCAAAGCTCCCGTCCCCAGCAAGGCCCCCTGCGTGGCGGTGGCTAGAAAGCCCCGCCGTGTGTATTCGTTGCTCATTTCGAACTCCCCGACCCGACTGGGAAGTTGAGCACGGATTTCCTCAGACGCAAGAAGCGGCTGCGGAATTTCACGTAGAAATGAAAAGAGCTCAGGCCGTCTTGATCGCATCCATGATGCGGTCGGCGATGTGCTGGTAGCCGTGCTTGCCCTTGGCCGTATTCAACTCGTCTTCCGTCAACCGGATCGGCTTACCGATATAGAGCGTAATCTGGGTGAAGCGGATGCGGCCGGAGCCACGCGGCAGAGCCTCGCGGGCACCTTCGATCCGGATCGGCTGGATGACCGCGTTGGACTTCACGGCGATCAGGCCGACTCCCGGTTGGGCCGCACCCATGTTGCCATCGAGACTGCGCTCCCCTTCCGGGAAAATCAGCACGCGGCGGCCCGAGGCGAGCAGCTTGATGATGGCCTTCAGGCTCGTCATGTCCGGACGGTCCTGATCGACCGGGATCGAGTTCCAAGCAAGGTAGATCCACTTCAGCAGCGCCCCCTTCATCAGGGTTTTACGGGCGAGGTAGAACATCTCGTCCTGATACAAGGTGCCGATCAACGGCGGATCGAGGAAGCTCTCGTGGTTCGAGGCAATCAGCACCGCCCCGTCCCGGACCAGATTCTCACGGCCAATGACCTTCAGCCCGAAGAGCGAGCGATAGGCACTGCCGAAAAGAGACCAACCGAACCAATAGACCCAACGCATCACAGTCGTTTGTTAGAGCACGGCATCCTCCGCTTCCGGCGGAATCGGGAAGCCTTGGCTCGCGAGGATGTCCAAAGCAGCCTTCACGCCGGTTTCAATGGTATGCCCGGAAGTATCAAGGATCGCCGCGCCTTCCGCGATCTTAAGCGGAGCGGTTTCACGGCGGCTGTCCGCATGATCGCGGGCGGCAACGGAATCCACCTCCCCGACTTCCTCGCGGCGAGCCTCGCGCACGCCGGGGTCGGCATCCATGTAGATCTTATATGGAGTCTCCGGGAAGACTACGGAGCCGATGTCGCGGCCTTCCATCACCACGTCGCCCAGCTTCAGGTAATCGCGCTGGAGGGAGACGAGGCACTCGCGCACTTCCGGCACGGCGGCCACGGCGGAGACATTGGCATTCACCTCCTCGCTGCGCAGCTCGTCGCCGGGATCGACTCCGTCCACCTTCACGGTGGAGGCTAGGCCGTCCACCCCGCATTGGAGTTCCATCTGGCGGAGGGCTTCCACCACCGCGGCACGGTCGTTCGGATTCACACCCTGCTTGAGCACCTTCCAAGTCACGGCACGATACATCGCACCCGAGTTCACCATGATCAGGTTCAGGCGCTTCGAAAGGATGCGCGCGAGCGTGCTCTTGCCGGAGGCGGCGGGCCCGTCGATAGCGATGGCGCGATGGAGGATCATGGGGCGACCGGGACGGTGGGAAGATCGTAGTCCTCGGCCGACTTGCTCTCGTCCATCACGGCGGCGAGTTGCTTGGCGAAGCCGGGATAGGAGGTGTTCACACAGGCGGTGTTGCCAATGATCGTTTCGCCCTCGGCGAAGAGGCCGGCGATGGCAAAGGCCATGGCGATGCGGTGATCCCCGTGACTCTCCATCGCCGCAGCGTGCAGAGGCTGGCCGCCGGTGATCTCCATGCCGTCTTCGAATTCCTCTACCTGCCCGCCCATCGCGCGCAGGTTATTGACCACAGTGGTGATCCGGTCGGTCTCCTTCACCCGCAGTTCCTTGGCATTGCGAATCGTCGTCTTGCCCTCGGCCAGTGCGGCAGCCACGGCAATCACAGGGATCTCGTCGATCAGGTTCGGGATCTCGGCCTTGAGCAACTCGGTGCCCTTGAGCTTGCCACCGCGGATCTCCACATCGCCGATCGGTTCGCCATCGTCAGTGGAGATCACCGTGCGGGTGATTTGCGCGCCCATGCGCTCGATCACATCGAGCACGGCAGTGCGGGTCGGATTGAGACCGACGTTCTTGATGACCAAGCGGGAGCCCGGCAGCGCGGCCGCAGCCACCACCCAGAAGGCCGCGCTGGAAATGTCCCCCGGCACACGGAAGTCGCGAGCCTGCGGGACTTGGCCTCCCTTGATCGAGATCGCGCCGCCCTCGGTCTTCACCTTCACACCGAAGGATTCGAGCATGCGCTCGGTGTGGTCGCGAGTGTCGGCGGGCTGCACGGCGGTGGTGGTGCCTTCGCAGAACATCCCGGCAAGGATCACCGCGCTCTTCACTTGGGCGCTGGCCATCGGCAGCTCATAGCGCACCGGGTGGAGTTGCGTGCCGTGAATCTTCAGCGGGGCACAGCCGGGCTTTTCTCCCAAGCAATCGATCTTCGCTCCCATCAACGCGAGCGGATCGGTGATGCGGCCCATCGGACGACCCGAGAGCGACTCGTCTCCGAAGAGTTCCGTGTCGAAGGACTGGCCCGCGAACAGACCGGCCAGCAGGCGCATGCCGGTTCCGGAGTTGCCGCAATCGATCGGCCTGGTCGGCGCGGCGAGCTGCATCTTGCGGCCGTGAATGCGCATCGAAGTTGGACCGAAGCCGGGCATCTCCTCCAACACCTCCACCTTCACCCCACAGGCGGTCATCGCGCCCAAGGTGTTCAGGCAGTCCTCGCTCGGCAGGAAGTTCCGCACCGTCGAAACCCCATCGGCGAGGCCCGCGATCATCGCCGCGCGGTGAGACATGCTCTTGTCGCCGGGCACCGGGAAGGCGGCATCCAGCGTGCGGATCGATCGAACTCGGAACTCACTCATGGAAAATCGTTTCTGACGACGGCAAGGGCAGCTTCGCGGGCTTGTTTCGCGTCGTCCAGCCAGCGGCGCAGGGCTTCTTGCTCGCCCGCTTCCAGCATGGCAAGCATTTCACTCATCTCGGTGATGGCATGACTCAAGACGCCACGCAGGGCTTCCCGATTTTCCGTCACGATCTCCGCCCACATGTCGGGGTCGCCACCGGCCACGCGGGTGGTATCGCGGAGTCCGCCGCCGCCGAAACGACCATCGGAGGGCGTCGTCAAAGCGACCTTCGCAGCGGCTGCTGCCATGAGGTGCGGAAAATGGCTGATCCGGGCAACCAGCGCGTCGTGGGCCTGTGCTTCCATCCAAGAGACGCGGCACCCGACCGCTTCCCAGAAACGCTGAAGACGGGACGACCAAGGATCCCCTACCCGGTCGTCGTCGGTCAGCAGGCAGGCAGCACCATCGAAAAGTGTGGCCTCGGCAGCGCTGATACCGGTTTGCTCAGAGCCTGCCATCGGGTGGCTGCCGATGAAACGCCCGCCGGTTCTCCGGAGAATTGGTTGCAGGCAGCGGTGCGGGGCTGCCTTCACGCTGCCCACATCCGTCACCAGTGCGTCTTGCCAAAGCCCGGCGGATTGAGCTGCCAGCAGCACCGTGGCCATCGCTCCCACGGGGGTGGACAACACCACGAGGTCAGCGCCATCAAGAGCTGCCGCGAGATGCTCCGTGGCCCCTGAGATTCCCCGCTGCCGTGCCGACTCCACCGTCGCCGCGCGCCGCGCCCAAAGGGCCACCGGCAGGTGCGGGAAGCGCTCTCTCAGGGCCAGCGCCAGCGAGCCACCGAGGAGCCCGCCGCCGAGAATGGCCACCTTGTTAAAATCCATCACGGGTTTCCGGGAATGAAGGAGCCGGGCCCTGCTGGGGACCGGCTCCTCGAAATCAAATCGTGCGAAAAGGTCGCGATCTCAGGGAACCCGGAAGTGCTTCTTCTCGGATGCCGGATAGGTCGGATCGGCCACCAGACGGCCGCTCGGAATGCCCTTCACGTCGATGATCTTGTTGTTGAAGGGGCTGAAGACGAAGCCCGGCTTGCCCGGAACAGGCTTGGCCACGCGGATCTCAGCTTTGGCTTCTTCCGGCTTCTTCGGCGGGGTCTTGTCGGCATCGGGGTTACCGGCCGGCTTGTCCTGTGCGCCTGGCTCACCTTCGGATTGCTTCTCCTTGTTCGCGAGTTCCTCGGCTTCCTTTTTCTTCTTCTCGCGCTGTTCGGCGATCTTTTGCTTTTCCTCTTCGGTTTGCTGCTTGTTCACCGCCGGATCGGCAGGAGCCTGTGGAGGTTCCTCGACGTAAGGAGTGCAGGAGACCGCCAGGAACAGGGCGGCGGAGGCCGGGAGAATCAGTCGGAGCTTCATGGTGCTAGGGATAGGCTCCGCAACCGGACCTGACCGGAGGCCGCGGAAAGCGCGGGAAGATTGAAGCAGCACCCTCCCCGCGTCAAGCCGCCGCCTTGAGCGCGCTTGCAAATTGCCCGTGACCGTGACTGCTTCTCCGCCGTTCCCATGAGAAGCCCCGGCGGACCCCACGACGATTGCCTGCGAACCCGCGGGACGATCCTGAAGAAGCTAGAGAACGGGCTGCACGAGGCCGCCCTGCCGAACGGCAAGCGGGTCATCTGCCATTTCTCAAAAGAACTCGCCGCCGCGCCACCGGAACTAACCGAGGATACGGTGGTGATGCTGGAGCTTAGCCCCTTCGACTTGGATCGGGGACGGATCTCCAAGGTCCTCCCCTGAAGCAACCTAGTTCCGAATTTCGGCCAGCCACTGCTTCGCAATGATATCCACAAAGGCGGTAAATGTTGGGGCTCCGTCGAGGGTGTAGAGCGTTCCTTCGGGACAGCCCGGAAGTAACTTTGCGTGGCTGTAGCCGTGATCATGGGCGAGCAATAGAACCTCACCCGTAGTCCGGTGACAGATGGTCATGTCACTATTGGCTTCCCGAGAAATTCCATGGTAGTCCGAGGGCTGGATAGGAATCTCAAGATCTTCCTCCTCGAATAGCCAGTCAGAATACTCGATCTGGCTGGCGTCGTTAAGAGCCTCTTCGAGAATCAAGACGGAGTTTTGATTCATCGTCCAAGCATCGTCCGGTTGGTTGAACGTTTCTTCAATCCCTCCGAATTCACCGAGCAGCAACCGGTGGAGACTGAAAATCTCGGCGGGTACTTCCGGTGGCGGCTTAGGGCAAAGCCATCCCATTTGAACGCCGTCGCTCCTTGTCCACGCCAGCAATTCATACTGCTTATCTCCGACTATAACCTCGGTTGTGCGCGATTTCCCGAGCAACTCACTCATAGCCGGGAAGGCTTCGATTAAGTCCTCAGACGGTCCAGATCGCGGGTTCGTCTCGCCGATAGACATGGGAATTTTATCATAGTTGAACCAAGTTACTTCCCGCAAAAAGCATTCGAAGTCAGTCATTGTTCACTTGAACAATAACAAGCTCCGAATTGACGAGCAAAAAGTTCATGCCCGTTCCGAACTCGAACTTTGATCCCGAAAACGACACTCGCTCCACACAAAAAAGAAGCGGCCCGATCGACTAGACCCCGGAAAAACCCAAAAACCGGAAAGTCTCTTCAATCGGGCCGCCTACTATTGTCGCGACGCCGAAGGATTACCAGCCACCAACCCCTGCGTCAACACTTTTCTGGAAATTTTCTTCGAGAATTTTCAGAGGTCTTAAGGAAAGCCCCGCTGTCACCTTTACCCTTGGCCGATTCGCGGGCCTTCCCTTAGGAACTGCCCCGCATGCCGCAACCCAAGACCGACAAGCTTCTCGCCGCGAACCGCGGTGAAATCGCCATCCGCATTTTCCGCGCCGCCAACGAACTCGGTCTGCGCACCGTCTCGATCTTCGCCGAGGAGGACCGCTTCTCGCGTCACCGCTTCAAGGCGGACGAGGCCTACCAACTCGACAAGAACAAGGGTCCGGTGGGTGCCTACCTTGATGTCGATGGGATCGCGGCGCTGGCGAAGTCCAAGGGTGTGACGCTCGTCCACCCGGGTTACGGCTTCCTTTCCGAGAACGCCGCTTTCGCCCGGGCCTGTGCGCGCGAAGGCATCACCTTCGTCGGCCCCTCCCCCGAGTTGCTGGAAAACATGGGTGACAAGACGGCAGCGCGCACGCTGGCCGCGAAGTTCAACGTCCCCACCCTGCCCGGCACGGAAGAACCGATCACCGATCCTTCTGAAGCCCTGAAGGTGGCGAAAGAGATCGGCTTCCCGCTCATCATCAAGGCGGCCTTTGGTGGCGGCGGGCGCGGCATGCGCGTGGTCGAGAAGCCCGAGCAGCTCGCCGGCCTGCTGGCCGAGGCACAGGGCGAGGCCGAGAAGGCCTTCGGCAATCCCGCGGTTTTCCTCGAGCGCTATATCTCCCGCGCCAAGCACATCGAGGTGCAGATCCTCGGTGACCAGCACGGCAATGTGGTCCATTTGCACGAGCGCGACTGCTCGGTGCAGCGCCGCTACCAGAAGGTGGTGGAAATCGCTCCCTCGATCGAACTCGATCCCGTGGTCCGCAAGGAGCTGTGCGATGCCGCCGTGACGCTCGCCAAGGGCATCGGCTACAACAATGCGGGCACGGTCGAGTTCCTCTACGACATGGACCAGAAGGACTGGTTCTTCATCGAGATGAACCCGCGCATCCAGGTGGAGCACACGGTGACCGAGTGCGTCACCGGCATCGATCTTGTGCGCTCGCAGATCCTCGTCGCAAAGGGCTACTCCCTTTTCGACAAGGAAATCGCGATCCCGCCGCAGGATGAGATCCCCTGCAATGGCTACGCGATCCAATGCCGCATCACCACGGAAGACCCGGAGAAGGGCTTCGCACCGGACTATGGCCGCATCCTGAACTACCGCTCCGCCGCGGGCTTCGGCATCCGTCTCGATGCGGGCTCCGGCGATGCCGGCTCGGTGATTACCCCCTTCTATGATTCCATGCTGGTGAAGCTCACCGCCATGGGACGCGACTTCGAGACCGCATGCGTGCGCATGGACCGCGCCCTGCGCGAGTTCCGCATCCGCGGGGTGAAGACCAACATTCCTTTCCTGGAGAACGTCATCAAGGACGACACTTTCCGCTCCGGCCAAGCTCATACCAAGCTGATCGACACCAAGCCGGAGCTGCTCAAGTTCAAGGCCAAGCGCGACCGCGCAACCAAGCTGCTCTCGTACCTCTCCGACATCACCGTCAATGGCAATGCCACCGCCAAGGGTTGGAAACCGGAGAAGCCGATCCTCAATCCCCGCGTGCCGCAGCCGGAGATCAAGGAGTTCAAGGGCAGCCGGGACATCCTGTTAGAGAAAGGGCCGGACGAGTTCGTGAAATGGATCCTGGCCGAGAAGCGCCTGCTGATCACGGACACCTCGATGCGTGACGCGCACCAGTCGTTGATCGCGACCCGCATGCGCACGGTGGACATGCTCCGCATCGCCGACGCCTATGCCGAAGGCTTGCCCGATCTCTTCTCTCTGGAGATGTGGGGCGGTGCCACATTCGACACGGCGATGCGCTTCCTGAAGGAAGATCCATGGGATCGCCTGCGCCGCCTGCGCGAAAAGGTGCCGGGCATCCTGTTCCAGATGCTCTTCCGCGGCTCGAATGCCGTGGGCTACTCGAATTACCCGGACAACGTGGTGGCGGGCTTCGTGAAGCACTCGGCGGATGCGGGAATGGATATCTTCCGCATCTTCGACTCGCTGAACTACCTGCCGAACATGCAAGTGGCGATGGAGGCCGTGCGTGATCATGGCAAGGCGCTGTGTGAAGCGGCCATCTGCTACACCGGCGACATCCTTGATCCGAAGCGCGACAAGTTCTCGCTGAAGTATTACGTCCAGAAGGCCAAGGAGCTGGAGAAGATGGGTGCCCATATCCTTGCGATCAAGGACATGGCCGGACTCTGCAAACCGCAGGCCGCCTACAATCTCGTGGCCGCGCTGAAGCAGGAGATCGGCATCCCGATCCATTTCCACACGCATGACACCTCCGGCCTGAATGCCGCCTCGGTCATCGCCGCGGCCCGTGCCGGTGTCGATATCGCGGACCTCGCGATCGCGTCGCTCTCCGGCTCGACCTCGCAACCGAACCTCAATTCGGTATCCGCCGCATTGGCGAACTCGGATCGCGATCCCGGCCTGAATGCCGACACTCTTAACGAGGTCTCCGACTACTGGGAAGAGGTGCTGGCCCAATATAAGCCCTTCGACTCGGCACCGCGCGCCGGCACGGCGGAGGTATACGAGCACGAGATGCCGGGCGGCCAGTATACGAACCTGCGCGAGCAGGCGAATGCCATGGGACTGGGCCACCGCTGGCGCGAGATCGCCCGCACCTATGCGGACGTGAACCAGCTTTTCGGCGACATCGTGAAGGTCACGCCATCCTCAAAGGTGGTCGGCGACATGGCGATGTTCCTCATTACCCGCAGCATCAAGGCGGCGGACGTGCCCAAGCTGAAGCCGGGCTCGATCGACTGGCCGGAGAGCGTGATCGACATGCTCGCCGGCGGTTTGGGTCAGCCGGATGGCGGTTGGCCTGCCGATGTGCAAAAGGTCGTGCTGGGCAACAAGCCCTCCACCACCCAGCGGCCTGGAGACCTCGCCGAAGCGGTGGATCTGGAAGCCACCCGCGCGCAGGTCGCGAAGAAGATCGGTCGTCAAGTGGATGACGACGATCTCTACTCCCATCTGATGTATCCCGCAGTCTTCGCGGAGTTCGTGGACTTCCGGAAGAAGTACGATGACCTTAGTGGACTCGCCACCCCGGCCTTCTTCTACGGCATGCATGTCGGCGAGGAGGTCGAGATGGAGATCGATCCCGGCAAGACGCTCTTCGTGAAGCTGGTTTCGATCGGCGACGCCGATGCTGACGGCAAGCGCACGCTCTTCTACGAACTGAACGGCATGCCGCGCGAGAGTGTGGTGGTGGACAAGTCCCGTGTCAGCAAGGACTCGAAGGCCGCCCGCGTAAAGGGTAAGCCGGACGACACGGCCCAGGCCTGCGCCCCGATGCCCGGGATGGTGACGGAAGTCGCCGTCTCCCCCGGCCAGGAGGTCAAGGAGGGCGACAAGCTCATCGTGCTCGAAGCCATGAAGATGCTCACCACCGTCAGCGCCTCACAAGACGGCGTGGTGAAGGAGATCCTCGTGGCCAAGGGCGAGCAAGTGGACAGCGATGACCTGCTGGTGAAGCTCGGCTAAGACAGGGTCCAACCCTCGGGAGGTCCGCGAGGGGCGGCTTGATTCACCAAGCCGCCTCCTGCATCCATTCAGTATGAACCGCCGCACTTGGGTCACTCTGGTAGCCGTGCTCGCGGCTGGGAGCATAGGCTTCTTCACAGGCCGCCAGACCCCATCCGCCACTCCCGCCTCATCAGCGCCAAGAGCCCCTCTGATCGGCATCGCTAGCGTAAATGGGGACGCCTACGTGCAGGCGATCCGGGAGGCCGGAGGCATCCCCGTGATTCTGCCGGATCACGCCGGGGGTGACACCGAGCTCGCGGATTACTTGGAGAGGCTGGATGGGCTGCTCCTACCGGGCGGAGCCGATATTCCACCCGCGGAGTATGGAGAAGCTGCCCACCCGACCGTCGAGCCGCTTGATCCGAACCGCTTCGGTTTCGAGAAGGTGTTGGGCAGGGCCTGGATCGAGCAGACCGACAAGCCCCTGCTCGGCATCTGCTTGGGAAGCCAGTGGATCAATGTCCTTCATGGCGGCTCGCTGGTGCAGGACATCCCAAGCGAAAAGGGCGGCAACCACCGCGGCACCACTCACACCGTGAAGCTGGAGCCCGGCACCCGACTCCACAAGATCTACGGCGATGCGGAGTTCGAAGTGAACTCATGGCACCATCAAGCCGTGGATGGCCTCGGCTCCAAGTTGCGTGTTGCCGCCATCAGTTTGGACGGCGTGATCGAGGCTACCGAATCCATCGACCCGGACCGCTTCCTGATCGGCGTGCAGTGGCATCCGGAGAAGATGCTACCGGATGAGCGCCAAGCTCGGCTGCTGAAGGCCTTCGTTGAAGCATCCAAGGAGAAGCCCTAGCCCGCCAGCTTCGCCAGCTCGCCTTCATATTGCGCTAGCTCGAACTCGAAAGGACCGAAGCCGGAGTAGTCCCAGTCGCGGAAGGGCTGTTGGAATCCGCTCCAACGGACGCGATCTCCCGTGATTTCGATTCGGACGGCCAGTGGCCAACAATCCGGCCAACCGCAATCGCATCCGAGCAAGGCTACCGAGTTCTCCGGCACCCCGCAGCCACCACACTTCTCCCCCATGAGTTCCTCCCGGCCCGCCAAGAGCGCGGGGTCATAGGCACCCGCCAAATCCCCGTCGCTCTCTCGCCGGGCTAAGGGCATCTCAAACGCCTTGATCCTTTCGAGCAAGGGCTCGCCGTCGATCAGAACACACCAGCCGTGCGTCTCCCGTCCGGAATCCCACTTCGCCCTGTATGCGAATCTCTCCAATATGAGTCGGTTCATTCGACAGAAGCTCGTCCCGAATATAGCAAGGGCCGGTGTTCCCTGGCAATGGAAACGCCGGCCCTTGATCACCGATCGATCTCAAGCGATCGCCCCGCCATCGACCGTGATGGTCGTGCCGGTGATTTGTTTGCCACCCGGACCGGCAAGAAAGACAACCGCAGCAGCGATGTCCTCAGGAGTTCCGTACTGGCCCAGCGACATCGCGCTTTTCTGGAATTCAGCACCCTCGCCATTGGCTGGATTCATGTCCGTGTCGGTGGAGCCCGGCTGAACAAGGTTCACGGTGATGCCCTTGGGCCCGAGTTCACGGGACAAGCCCGCCGTCAGGGAGCGCAGCGCCGATTTCGTGGCGGAGTAAACGGTCACGCCGCCGAAGGGGACCCGCTCGCCCAAACCGCTGCCGATGCTGATGATACGGCCGCCGCTGGTGAGATGAGGGATGGCCGCTTGGCTGGCCAGGATCACTCCGCGCACGTTGACGTTCAGGAGCGCGTCGATGTCCTCAAGGGAAATCTCCTCAAAGCTGCCTTGGCGTGCGATTCCCGCATTGTTCACGAGGATGTCCAAGCCCCCGAGGGCCGCAACCGTCTGATCGATCGAACTGCGGACCGCTTGGGGATCCGCGCTGTTCGCCGCGAAGGCCACGGCCTTGCCACCGGCGGCTTCGATTTCCTTGACCACTTCCCCGGCCTTATCCGCCGAGCGCTCGTAGGTGATCGCCACGCTCGCGCCTTCCGCGGCCAAAGCTTTCGCGATTGCCGCGCCGATTCCACGGCTTGCTCCCGTGACCAATGCCCGTTTTCCTGTCAATGTACTCATGGTATTTCTGTATCGTTCGACACAAAATTCATATCGGCTTGCGGGAGCCCGTCAACCGATTTATAGATCGATCGACACAAAAATCGTTTCATGAGCGACAAGACCACAACCCGCGGACGCCCTCGTTCGTTCGATCGCAGCGCCGCTCTGGAAGCGGCCATGCGGGTGTTCTGGCAAAAGGGCTTCACCGCCGCCTCCATGAATGACCTGTGCGCAGCCATGGAAATCGGGTCGCCCAGCCTCTATGCCGCTTTCGGTAGCAAGGAGCAGCTCTACGCGGAGGCGATCCGCCACTACGGAGCCATGGGGATACCAAAGCTCAGCCACGCCTTGGAATCCGCCCCGACCGCGAAGCTCGGCATCGAGGCTTTCCTCAGGCTCTCCGCCCGTTCCCTTTCCTGCCCGGAGCATCCTCTCGGCTGCATGGTGGTGCTATCGGCGGTTCCCAGTGAGGGTATTGCCAGCCTCGCGGACCAAGTTTTGGAGGCGCGACAAGGATCATTGCAGCTGCTTGAAGCTCGCCTTCAGCGAGGAATCAGGGAGGGCGAGCTTCCCAAGACCACGAAGGTCAAGGCTTTGGCCCGCTTCTTCGTCACGGTCCAGCAGGGCATGTCCATTCAGGCCCGGGATGGGGCGAGTGCAAAGGAGCTGGATGCCGTGGCAAGCGCCGCCATGCGTGCTTGGCCTGCGGATTGAGAGCCCTGCCGAGCTAACTTGACGATCAAAAGCGGGACGACATAACATCCCGGGACTCTTCCGCCCTTCCATGGAGAACAATCCTTACGCCGCTCCCGCCGCTCCTCTCGACTATACCCCGCCTGGATCCAATGAGGCTGAAATTATCCGTCGCGATCACATCAAGCACGAGGCCTCGGTGAAAGGGATTGGCAGTTTGTGGCTCATCGGCTCGGTTTTCTTCGTCTTGGCAGCCATCGGCGGCCTATTTGCGACCGGGGCATCCGAGATCGCAGGAGCAGCGATGGGGATTTCGGGCCTCCTCTTGCTGCTCGGGATCTTAGGTTTCTGGGTGGCCTTCGGCATCCGCAGGCTGAACCCCGCGGCTCGCATCGTTGGCGGGATTCTGACCGGCATCAGCGTGGTGCTCTCAATCTTCTCACTGCCCCAGAGTGTTATCGGCCTCCTGATCAATGCTTACATCCTGAGCATCCTCTTCTCCAAGAAGGGCAGCATGGTCTTCAGCCCGAGCTATAAGGACATCATCGCCGTCACGCCCCACATCAGATACCGGACACCGCTGATCGTCTGGATCATTCTCGGGCTCTTTGTCCTCTTGATCGTTGGCGGACTTGCGGCGGCTTTCTTCATGAGCCCGAGCGGAGGGATCTGATCCGGCAAGGATTCACGAATATCCCCTATCCACCCCGACAGGTCCGGTACAAGCTTGGTGCCGACATGGAGTTCAACGCCGTCGCCATCCTGATCCTCGTGGCCCTCTTCGCCCTGTGGAAGCTGGATTTCATCGCCACCCTGCTCAACCTCAAGGCGCTGTCTCCGGACCTTCCGAAGGAGTTCACCGACGTTTTCGACGCCGAGCGCTACGCCAAGTCCCAAGCCTACACCCGCGAGTCGGCCCGCTTCGAGATCATCCACTCGATCTTCTCGCTGACGGTCCTGTTGGTTTTCTGGACCCTCGGCGGCTTCGGCTGGTTGGATGGGTTTTCGCGCGGGCTGGTATCCGGGGAGATCCCGGCCGGATTGCTTTTCCTCGGGCTGCTCTTCATCGGGCACACCCTCATTCACCTCCCTTTCTCCATCTACGACACTTTCGTGATCGAGGAGAAGTTCGGCTTCAACAAGACCACTCCGAAGACCTTCGTCATCGATCAGATCAAGGGCCTCGTACTTGCCGCTCTGTTAGGCCTGCCACTCGCCGCTGGCATCCTGTGGATCTTCGGGAATGTCTCGAACGCCTGGCTCTGGGCCTGGGGCTTCTTCGTCACCTTCCAACTCTTTCTCACCTGGCTGGCGCCCACTCTGATCCTGCCCTTGTTCAACAAGTTTACCCCCATGGCCGATGGTCCGCTGCGCCAGGCGATCGAGGCGATGGCCCGCAAGTGCGGATTCCCGCTCGGAGAGATCTCCGTGATGGACGGATCGAAGCGCTCGACCAAGGCGAACGCATTCTTCACCGGCTTCGGCAAGAACAAGAAGATCGCCCTTTACGACACCTTGATCGAGGAGCAGACGCAGGACGAACTCGTCGCCGTGCTCGCCCATGAGATCGGCCACTTCAAGCTGAAGCATATCGTTCAGCGCCTCGCCGTATCGATCCTGCAGGCGGCGGTGCTCGTCTACCTGCTGGGATTAGTGATCGGTGGTGGAGCCTTCTCCCGGGAGCTCTTCGATGCCTTCGGAGTCGAGCAGATCTCACCCCATGTCGGTCTGGTGCTCTTCGGTATCCTCTTCGCGCCTGCCAGCCGCCTGCTCGGCATCGCGGCCAACGCATGGTCCCGCAAGCATGAGTTCGAAGCCGATGCCTTCGCCGCAAAGGCGACAGGTGAATCCGAATCTCTCGTATCCGCCCTCAAAAAACTCTCCGCGAAGAATCTCTCGAATCTCACCCCCCACCCCTTCCGGGTTTTCCTCGATCATTCCCATCCGCCGGTGCTGGTGCGAATCCATGCCCTCCGTTCGCTTCCGTTTGGAACCTGATACCTAGCAATTCGTAAGCTCCTCTTTCATGTACTCCGCCGATCCTACCCGCTACAATGGCCGTATGCCGTACCGCCGCTGCGGTGACTCAGGACTGCTGCTGCCCCAGATTTCCCTCGGCTGCTGGCATAACTTCGGCCACGTCGACGATCAGATCGAGGCCCGCGCGATCCTGCGCCGCGCCTTTGATCGGGGCATCACCCACTTCGATCTGGCCAACAACTATGGTCCGCCTCCTGGCAGTGCGGAGGAGAACGTCGGCCGCATCCTGTCGGAGGACTTCGCCGCCCACCGCGACGAGCTCATCATCTCCTCGAAGGCCGGCCACGACATGTGGCAGGGTCCCTACGGCGAATGGGGTTCGCGCAAGCACCTGCTTTCCTCACTCGACCAGTCGCTCAAGCGCCTGCGTCTCGACTACGTGGACATCTTCTACTCCCACCGTCCGGACCCGAACACGAACCTGGAGGAGACGATGTCCGCCCTTGCGACCGCGGTGCAATCCGGCCGGGCGCTCTACGTGGGGATCTCCAAGTATCCGCTGAAGATGCTCAAAAAGGCGGTGAAGATCCTGAAGGACATGGGTGTCCGCTGCCTGATCTATCAACCGCCCTACTCAATCCTGAACCGCTGGCCGGAAGCCGAAGGCATCCACGAATGGCTCGAAGACAAGGGCATCGGTTCGATCGTTTTCAGCCCCTTGGCGCAAGGGATGCTCACGAACAAGTATGTCGACGGCATCCCGGAAGGATCCCGTGCCGCACGTTCCGAGGGCTTCCTCCAGACCGCCCAAGTGGAGGCCCAACGCGAAAAGCTCCGTGCGCTCCATCAACTCGCCAGCGAGCGTGGTCTGAGCCTCCAGCACCTGGCCCTGCGCTGGGCGCTCGATCAGCAGGGAGTCACCTCCGCGATCATCGGCGCCCGCACCGTCGCCCAATTGGATGACTCCCTCGCCGCCATGGCCGCCCCCGAACTTGATCGGGAAGCTCTCGAGCTGATCGACTCCATCTCCCCCGCGGTGAAGAAGGAGGACGCCGAAGGCTAGGCAGAATGAAGAATGCGGAATTCCCGAATGCCGAATGACTTGCGAAGAGTAAAGGTGCGGAGCGCGCACCGGCTTCATGTTCGACTCCCGGCATCCGGGGATTCATCATCCGACACTTTCTCGGAACAAGTCCCGAAGATCATCCTCGCTGGCACCCGCAGAAACACCCATTTGACAGGGGGATATTGCCCCCTATTTTCGCGGAACCCCGATGGGCCAACCAACCGACCTCGACCCCGTTTTCCGCTCCCATGCACCAGGCTACTGGCCGGCGGAGGCGATGACCGAATGGCACGATGCCACCTGGCAGCTCAAGAACCGTGTTTCCTCGCTGTCTGCCCTTGAAGCCCGCATCGACCTCACGGACGAGGAGAGAGCTGGCGTTCTGCTCGCTGGCAACAAGCTGGCGATGTCGATCACTCCGCATTTCTTCAATCTGATCGATCCAAACGATCCGAACTGCCCGATCCGACGACAGGTCATCCCGAGGATGGAAGAAGGCTGGGATGCTCCCGAGGAAATGGCTGACCCCTGCGGGGAAGACTCCCACATGCCGGTGCCCGGTCTCGTGCACCGCTATCCGGACCGCGTGCTCTTCCTCGTCACGGACCGCTGCGCGTCCTACTGCCGCTACTGCACACGCTCGCGGGTGGTTTCCGGAGTAGGCGAGCAGCACTTGGAGACGCAATGGGAAGCCGCTTTCAAATACCTAGAAGAGCACACTGGGGTCCGCGATGTCCTGCTCTCCGGTGGTGATCCCCTCCTCTTCTCGGACGCGAAGCTGGAGAAGATCCTCAGCCGTCTCCGCGCCATCCCGCACATCCAGTTCCTGCGCATCGGCTCGCGGATCCCGATCTTCCTTCCGCAGCGCATCACACCGGCGCTGTGCGACATGCTGAAGAAGTATCACCCGCTCTTCATCTCCGTTCACACCAATCACCCCCGCGAACTCACGCTGGAGGTGAAGGAAGGGCTTGGCCGTCTCGCCGATGCCGGTATCCCGCTGGGCAATCAGAGCGTGCTGCTTAAGGGAGTCAACGACTCGGTGGAGATCCAGAAGGCTCTCGTCCACAAGTTGCTCATGTGCCGTGTGCGGCCTTACTATCTTTATCAGTGCGATCTGATCCGGGGTTCCTCTCACCTCCGCACCTCCGTGTCGAAGGGTGTGGAGATCATCGAGGGCCTGCGCGGTCACACCACCGGCTACGCCATCCCGCAGTTCGTGATCGATGGCCCCGGTGGCGGTGGCAAGATCCCGCTGAATCCGAACTACGTCGTCCATCGCGATCATGAGAAGACCGTGCTGAGGAACTACGAGGGAGAGATCTTCGAGTATCCCGAGCCGACCCAGATTCCCTCGCAGGAGCTGGCACGGCTGAAGGATTGCGCGACCGGAATCGGCTGCGGAAGCTGAGGCCACCCCTGACGCCACTGGAATATGGTACAAAGTGCATGGAGCGCCGGACCTTCGCTACCGCTTCGTCATCGACATGGCCTGCCTCGCCGGGTGAAAAAGGCCGCGTGAGAATCCAGCGCGCGGGATCGCAGGCATCCACCAAAGGACCGGCCGAATGGTTCACCGGAACCGTTCGGATCGATCCCTTGTTCCAGCCGAGTGCCCCCGCGCGCACTGGAGCGACGCAGGTCACCTTCGAGCCCGGTGCCCGCACAGCATGGCATACCCATCCGCTCGGCCAGACGATCATCGTCACTTCCGGCTGCGGCCGGGCCCAGTGCGAGGGCGGGGCCATCGAAGTGATCCGTCCCGGGGATGTGGTCTGGTTCCCCCCGGGCGTGAAGCACTGGCATGGTGCCGGGCCGGAAACCGCGATGACCCATATCGCGATCCACGAGGCACTCGACGGCAAGACCGTCGATTGGCTTGAGCCGGTTAGTGACGAGGACTACGCAGCCTAGCGTTGCTCGGCTTTAGCAGCACGGATCACCTTGCGGTCGTTCATCAGGGGGTTCGTGCCGGCTTTCACTTCCATCGCGTCCGGCAATCCGTCGCGATCGCTGTCGCTGTCGGTGGCTGAAGTACCATGGGTCACGTACTCGGCGCGGTTGTCCAGCCCGTCCTTGTCCTCGTCCAGGTCGGGATCGAAGTAGTCGAAGATCCCGTCCCCATCCGAATCGGCCGCTCCCAGATCCAGCTCGAAGCTGAAGTCCTGATCCGGCGTGAGCAGATGGTTGTCGTAGATCGGTGAATAGCTTTTCACGATCACCGTCTTGTTGTCCGGCTGGAACTCCAAGGTGCGAAGGTAGCCCTCCCCGCCCAGCTTGCGGAACTGATAGTTCGCGAGCATCTGGTGCACGGGCTTGCCAGCATCGTTGTTGTCCACGCGGTAGCCCGTGCCATCTCCCAGCACGTGGCCGTTGAGGGTCATCACGAAGTTGTGCTTCTTCACGAGCTTTTGCCAGAGCTGCTCGCCATCGTTCTTGCCGCCGGGGGTTTGATATTTGTGGGGGTTGTAGGCCTGCGGGTTCGCCGTATCGGTGTGATCGTAGCGCAGGTCGTTGTTGTTCATGAAGGCATGCGTCACCAGGATGCCCTTACGGTCGGCGTGCTCGCTCATGATCCGGTTCGCCCATTCGACCGTGCTATCGCGCGGCCCCCATTCAAGACAGAGGATGATCCACTTCACGCCACCTGCCTCGAAGAGGTGGTAGGTGTTGTCCATCTTCCCGGCTTCCATGGCACCACCGAAGCTCGGCCAGTCGCGGTAGTACTCTTCGTGAAAGTAGTCGTTCAGGAAGGTGTCGCGCGTCGCCGCATTGCCACCCGGGCCGTAGTCGTGATTTCCCGGCACCAGCGCATAAGGCATCTTTCCATCCAGCATGCCCATCGAGCGGCGCGCGTTCTCCCACTCCGGAATCGAGTTCACGTTCACGATGTCGCCGAGATGCATTACATAGCGGATGTTCCGGGACCGGGCGTTGTGAAGGACCCATGAAGTCTGGGAATCGAAGACCCCCGGATAGTTCTGCGAATAAATCTGGGTATCCGGCAGCAGCACCAAGGTCCACGCGCCCTCTTTGATCATCGAACTGCCCGGCTGGGGTGTCAGATCCAAGGGCGGAGTCTTCCGATCCCGAACCAGTGCGGCATAGTGATAGAGATTGCGGAAGAACGGAGCATTGAACTCCCGCTGGCTTGCCGAACTCCGGTCCTCGCCGCTGGCGCCGTCCAGAATCTTGTCCACGCCCAAGGCGGAAACGAAGAAGCGGCCTTGTCCATAGGCACCCTCCATGAGTCCCGGCGTGCGCGCGTCCCGGTCACCCGAAAGGATCACCTCGAAGCCGAAGAACTGCACGAAAGATTCCCACTGCACGTTCTTCTGAAACCAGGTCTTCTCATCATCGCCGAGCGTGAAGCTCAGCTTGCTGCCATCCGCGGACTTTGGGACGCCTTCCAGAATCGGATGCTTCGGTGCGAGGATGTGGGAGGCCTTCGAGTCACTGTCGCTGCGCGTGGCATCCTGAGTGTCGGGCATAAAGGGAGGCTTGAGCTCGTCCTGATCCGCCTGAGCGAACTGGATCAGCAAGCCCGCGCGATCCACGTAGTCGTCCAGATCATCCGCATAGGCTGCCATGTAGTCCTTGTATGCCTTGGACTGGGACGCGAAGGAGCCAAAGGCGATGAGATCCAAGTCCGTTTCCGGATCCGAGCCGTGGACGTAGGGCGGACGGTCCAATGGAAGCGGCATCACGTGAAAGCCTGCCCGTCGCAAGAGCTCACCCAAGCCCGCGCGATGCGAATAGCGGTCGACTGTTTCGAAGACGTAGGCACGCAGACCTTCCGGATTCGCGGCGCCTTTTCCCGCGGAGGGATTCGCGGTCGGCCCGAAATTCGTGATCGGATCCGGAGAAGCCGGAGCTTTGACCGGTTCCGCGGCACCGAGGCAGAGAACACCGAGCAAAGGCAGGACGGTCACAAGAGCTTTCATGGGATAAGGAGTCGGCAAAGCTGCGGAAGCGCACCTCCGCCGGACGAAAGGAAACGGGTGACAAAGCATTCACCTTTCTCGCCCGCATTCCCGGAATGCGAAATGCAGTTGACGCCACGCCCTCGCTCTCGAGATTCCGCGCATGACTTGGAACGACCGCTTTCTCGATCTCTTCGACCGCTGCGTGAAACGCTATGAGTCCGGGGACAAGGATTTCACCGGCTACTATAGCGCCGCGGACTCCGCCCTGTTAGCCGAGATCGGGTACAAGCCGCGCGAGTTCTTCGACTTCGTGGAAGACTATTGCGAGGAAGGCCAGCCTTCCATCTCCACTGCCCTGCTGGTGGCCGCCGTCCGCCGCGATTACTTCCAAGTCGTGATGCAAGGCAAGCCGGGCGAGAAGGAGCTCACCCGCGATGACATCCCGACCTTCGGCGACGAGCTCGATGGCATTGCCTACCTGCCACGCATCCTGGCCAAGGCCCGCGCCAAGCTCCGCGGCGAGCTCGATCCCGACCTCATGTATGGCTGCGGTGGCGATCGGGCGTTCCTCGCCCGAAACGGCGACCTTCATCCCGCCGATTTCCTCCGCCGCGTCTGGGCGGCCGAGGACGACGACAGCAAGGTGCTGGCGTGGATCAAGGGTCAGTAGAGCCTACTTGCCGATCCAAGTCTTCTGAGGGATCTCCAAGACGTCTCCAGCAAGGACAGGCTCCGAAGCGGAAGTCGTATCCCCGAGATCGCACGGGAGGCTTCTCCCGTTTCGAACCAATCTGGCGCGCTTGACTGCGGCAAACTCGGTCACGCCGCCAGCTTTCTCCAGCGCCACGGCGAGGCTCATCCCTTCCGTAATCTTCACCAGTCCCGGCCTCCTCACATGGCCTCCCACCGTGACGACACCCAAGCTTCTCGGCAGCTTCGACCGATCCAGAGACTTGGCTGACTTCATCCTTGCGACCGTCGACTCGGATCTGAGTTCAGGGCAATCTGTCGAGGACTTGGCCAGGTCATCCCGTGATTCGGGACCCACCTGATGGGCGAGGCAGGCAGCACCGACTATTTTGCAGGTGATGGGATCCATACCCCGGATCTCTAGCAAATCACTTTGCAGAACAAAGTAAATTCTCCGGATGCTTTTTCCACGCCCGTCCTCTCCTTGAACGTTAATGCGCTACTTTTCCCAGACATGGCCGGTTCCTCGCTACGCTTTGCCTGACATCCAGCATGGATTCGCGCTGGCCATGAGCCCATCCATTGCCATCTTTTCGACAAGCCACTCATGACGACTGAAGAATTGCAGGACAGGATCGCCGCCACCAGCGGCTGGATCACCGCCGTGAAAGAGGAGATGGGCCGGGTTCTGGTGGGGCAGGAAGCCTTGGTGGACCGCCTGATCGTCGGCCTGCTCTGTAACGGCCACATTCTCCTCGAGGGCGTTCCCGGTCTGGCCAAGACGCTTGCAGTCAAAGCTCTCTCCGGCTCGCTCGACGCCAGCTTCGCCCGCTTCCAGTTCACTCCGGACCTCCTTCCCGCCGACTTGCTCGGCACCATGGTTTACAACCCGCAGGAAGCGAAGTTCTCGCCCAAGCTCGGGCCCATCTTCAATAACCTGATCCTCGCGGACGAAATCAACCGCGCCCCGGCGAAGGTCCAGTCGGCCCTGCTGGAGGCCATGCAGGAGAAGCAAGTGACCCTCGCAGACACCACCTACCGCTTGCCAGAGCCCTTCCTCGTTCTGGCCACCCAGAACCCGATCGATCAGGAGGGCACCTATCAGCTTCCGGAGGCCCAGCTCGACCGCTTCCTGCTCAAGGTCAGCGTGGGCTATCCCACCAAGGACGAAGAGCTGATGGTGCTCGACCGTATGGCGACCTCCGCGCCCCCCTATCAGACCAAGACCGTCGCGAGTCCCCAGCAGGTAGCCGAATCCCGCTCCCATGTGAACCAGATCTATATTGATCCCGCGGTTCGCGAATACATCGTCGATCTCATCCGCGCGACCCGCTTCCCGGCGAAGATCGATGCCGGTCTGAAGCACCTGATCCGCTCCGGCGCCTCCCCGCGCGGCACCATCAACCTGGCTCTAACAGCACGTGCCCGGGCCTTCTCCGCAGGCCGCGCCTTCGTCACGCCGCAGGATGTGAAGGACATGGTTCACGACGTCCTGCGCCACCGTATCCTGCTCAGCTATGAAGCCGAGGCGGAGGAGGTCACTACCGACCAGATCCTCGACCGAGTCCTCGCCAAGGTGCCGGTGCCCTAAAGAGACTGCAGACCATCAGACAGAAGACATCAGACTTGAGTAGAGATTTCCCAAGCGTGCCGCGGATGATGGCTGGTTCTCCAGTCTTCCGTCTGTCGTCTTCAAATCTTCCGTCTCAGCGTTTCTTATGACCGAGGACGAGCATATCGAGGAGGTGATGAACCGGGTCCACAAGCTGGAGCTAAAGGCCCGGCGACTGGTGCGTGAATCCTTTGCCGGTGAGTACCAGTCCTCGTTCCGTGGCCAAGGCCTCGATTTCGATGACTTCCGGGAGTACCAGCACGGCGATGAGATCCGCTTCATCGATTGGAATGTCACCGCGCGCATGGGTTCTCCCTACATCCGCAAGTTCCGCGAGGAGCGCGAGCTGGCCGTGATCCTGGCGGTGGACATTTCCGGCTCCTCCGATTTCGGCAGCGTCCATTTCAGCAAACGCGAAGCGGCGGCTGAAACGGCGGCCATTATCGGCTTCAGTGCCGCGGGCAATGGCGACAAGGTCGGGCTACTGCTTTTCGCGAAGGAGGCACAGTTTTTCGTCCCTCCCGCCAAGGGCACCCGCCATGTTCTGCGGATCGTCCGCGAGATCCTGATGGCCAAACCGGAAGATCCCGGCACCTCGATCACCGCGGCCTGCGACTTTCTGATCCGCACGCTCCGCCGGAAGGCCTTCATCTTCATGATCTCGGACTTCTTCGACGATCCGATCGACCGGCCGCTGGGCAAGCTCGCCCGCAAGCACGAAACCATCGCGCTACAGATCTCGGATCCCTTGGAGATGTCCCTGCCCAAAGCGGGCAGGGTGGTCCTCGCCGACCCTGAAACCGGCTGGGAGGTGCTCGTGAACACGAACAACGCCAACCTCCGCATGGGCTACGAGAAGCTGATGCGCCGCCAATTCGAAGGGGTCGCCGCCACCTGCAAGAAGCACGCGATCGATCACGCCCAGCTATTCACCGACCGCGATCGCCTCGGCGACCTGCACCGCTTGCTCAAGAAACGCGCTCGCAAGCGCACCCGTTGATTCCGATGGCAGAGCAAAAAGACGAAACGCTCATCCTCAGGGATCCGATTCCTGCCGAGCCCCTGCTTCCCGATCCCGGCCTGCCGCTCTGGGCATGGGGCCTGATCGGACTTGCCGTGGTCGCGTTGGTCACGGGACTCATCTATCTCCTGCGGAAGAAGCCTATCGGCGTGGTCGATCCCAACAAGGTTCGGGAAGAAGCCTACCGCCGCGCGGTCGCCGAACTGGACCCGAAGCCGGGGGAGACGATGCAGGAGGCCGCTACCTCCGTCTCGATCGCCTTGCGCCGCTATCTGGCCGTGGTTTCGGGCGATCCGGCACTTTTCGAAACTCACGAGGAATTTGTGGCCCGCCACGAGTCTCTGGCCTCCTATCCCGAGGACCTGCGGACAACTACCGCCGAAGGATTTTCCCATTTGGCGCGTTTGAAGTATGGTCCTGAAGCAAGTGGCGATCCGGTGGCGCTTTATACAGCGGCGCGTCAACTGCTTGACCGCCTCCACCAGCACCGGCCCGCATGAGGGATTTCCTGGAACATTTCAAATTCGCCCAGCCGCAGTGGCTTCTGCTGCTGATCCCCTGCGTCCTTCTTTTCGTCCTCCGCCGCGGTCGCGGGGCGGAGGCGGCCATGACCTTTTCCACCCTTTCCGTGCTGGTCAGCTTGGGCTCGAAGGTGCGCCGCTCGGCTTTTTCCTTCGGCATGCCGCTTGCCATCCTGGCCTTGGTCCCGGCGATCCTTGCCATGGCCCGGCCGGTATGGCGGAACGAGTATCATTCGAAGACCGCAAGCGGCATCGACATCGCCATCGCCTTCGACGTCTCCTTGTCGATGAGCATCGACGACTTCCATACCCCGGAAGGCCGCGCCCTGAAGCGCATCGACGCCGCCAAAGAAGTTGTCCACAACTTCATCGAGAGTCGTCCGGACGACCGCATCGGCATGGTCATCTACTCGGGACGTCCCTACTCCGTCAGTCCCATCACCCTTGACCACGACTGGCTCCTAAGCAGCTTCAAGCAAGTTAACTTGAACATCCTCAAGGAGATGGGGACAGCGATCGGCTCGGCCATCGCGGCCGCTTCAAGCCGCCTCGATTCCCGGGACGCCAAGAGCAAGATCATCATCCTCTGCACCGACGGAGCTTCCAACTCCGGCAAGATCTCGCCGATCGAGGCGGCCGAGAATGCCAAGACCCTGGGCATCAAGATCTACACCATCGCCATCGGCACCGAGGAAGGCCGTGTTTCCAGCGATATCCAGCGCTTCGCCCGCCAAGAATTCGACTTGCCAACTCTCCGGAAGATCGCGGCGATCACCGGCGGCCAGCACTACCACGCAAAGAGCGCGGAAGAACTCGCCAAATACTTCGACACGATCGACCAGCTCGAGAAATCCGAGACCATCTCCCGCACCGTCATCGAAGACGTTGAGCTTTTCCCGTGGTTTCTGGGAACCGCCGTGGTCGCTTCACTTGTCGCCGCATTCCTGCTGGCGCTCAACCCGCCGCCCTCGCCATGACCTTCGCCCAACCCGCTTGGTTCGCCCTGCTGTTGCTGGTGCCCCTGTTCACAGTGGGTGCCGTGCTGGTCGCGCGGCTGCGGCGGAAGCAATGGGCCGCCTTTGCCGCCCCGCGCCTGCGTCCCCGACTTCTGCGCCGCGGTAGCCCCCTGCCCCGCTGGCTCGCCTTTGGCTTCCTGATGCTGGCGGTGGTCTTGCTCGCCTTCGGACTCGCCCGCCCGCAGACAACCCGCGGCATGCAGACCGAAACCTCCCGCGGGCGGAATGTGCTGCTCGCGCTCGACCTCTCCCGGAGCATGCTGGTTTCCGATCTGAAACCCGATCGACTCACTCAGGCGAAGACACTCTGCTACGAGTTGATGGAAGCCCTGCCGAACGACCGGATCGGCCTGATCGGTTTTTCCGGTGAGCCCTACCTGTTTGCGCCCCTCACGGTGGATCACGCCGCGGTGCGCGAGACGATCGACCAACTCGACATGGATTTCATCCCGGTCGGAGGATCGAACCTCGAAGGCACCTTGGAGATGGCGATTAAGACCCTCAAGGAAACAGGTCAGAAGGAGAATGCCCTGATCGTCCTCAGCGATGGTGACGAAACCACCGGCCGGATGAGCAAGCTCGCGGCTGATGCCAAGAAGGCGGGCGTCTACATCTTCGCCATCGCCGTGGGTACCGAGAATGGCGACTACATCCCGAATCCGGACTATCCCGATGGCCGTCATCGCGACCGCTCCGGAAACGTCGTCCGCAGCGGCATCAATACCAGTGCTCTCAAGAAGCTCGCGGCAGATACCGGCGGGCGGTTCGCGGTCGCCACCTCCGCCGCCAGCATTCCCGAGATGGTGAAGACCGCGATCTCCGATTTGGAACAGTTCGAGATTGAAGGCCGTGATCGCTTTGTCCCGGTCGAGTATTACCAATGGTTCGTTCTGCCGGGGATCATCTTTCTCATCGCCTCGGTGATCGCCGGTACCCGCTGGCGCGGATTGGGACCAGCTAGCGCAGCAGCGGCTGCCGCTTTGATTTTCATCACACCGCAGCCAGCCCGGGCCGGAATGCATGAGGACGCGGGCAAGGCGCTCTCGGAAGGTCGCAACGAGGAGGCGGAGACGCTCTACGATCAACTGGCCGAGAAGTCGGGGCCCACCGACACAGGCTTCCGTTACCGCTTGGCCCAAGGCAATGCCGCGTTCCGCCAAGGACAAACGGACGTCGCCCGCCACGCCTATAGCGAGGCTCTGCGCTCGAACGATCCGAAGGTCCGCGCCGCCGCACACCATGGATTGGGAACCATTCTCTTCGACAACGGCTGGAAACGACTCTCCAACGGTCCCTCCTACCCGAAGATCGAGCCCCCGAAATCCGAGGCCAAGAACTCGGATCCCTTCAAGAAGATCGGCGACGCCCTGTCCGGAAAAGGTAATCCCGCAGCGACCAAAGATCCGATGGCCGCCTTCGACGAGATGGTGCGCCAAGCGATGTCCGAATGGATTCAGGGCGAGATTCCAGATGGCGGAGGCGATACCGCCGGTTTCGATCGCTTCAACAGCGTGCTCACCGATTGGGTGGACGCCGTGAAGCACTTCGAATCCGCGCTGGGCTATGACTCGTCGCTAGTTGACGCGGAGCACAACCGCACGCTCACCGTGAAGCATCTCAAGCGCTTGCGGGAGATTCTTGAAGAGGTGAACGAAAACGCCCAGCAGATCCAACCCGTCCCGGGACCCGGCGAGGGGGAGGACCAAGGTCAAGGCCAGCAGCCGGATGGCGAAGGCGAAGAGGGCGATCAAGAAGGCGAAGGCAAGGGCGGCGACAAAGAGGGCAAGGGCGACGGCGACGGCGAAGAAAAGGATCGGGACGGTAAAGGCGGCGATCACCCCGGCGACAAAAAAGAGGGTGAAGGCGACAAGGACGGTGGCAAGAAGCCTAAACCGGGCGAATCTCCGGAAGATGCCGCACGTCGTATCCTCAAGGAGAACGCCGATTTCGAAAAGGGTGCGCTCGGCCCCAATCGCATCGAGTACCGTCAACCTGACAAGGACTGGTAATTCATTTCAGCAACCGTGAAGCGACTTCTTTCCATTCTTTTCCTCGGTGCCCTGTTCGGCTCGGGAGCGATCTCCGCCGCACCGGTCGTGCAGGCGAATATCAGCAGCCGTTTCCTCATCACCGGCGAGCAGGCCACCTTCGAGGTGGTGGTGCCGGGTGAGGAATTCGACGGCAGCACCGTGCCGCCGATTCCGGAGGTGAAGGATCTGACCATCCGCCCGCTTGGCATCGGGCCGCGGCCTCGCTCCGGGCCGGGCCGCAGGATCGAGTATTTTTTCAACTACTCGGTGGTGGGCTACACCCCGGGGACTTTTACAATTCCCGCTCTGGAGTTGAGCTTCGGGGGCGAAACCCGCCAGACTGCTCCGATCGAGATCCGGATCATCGAGGAAACCGACCTCAAGTGGGCAAGCGCGGTCGTCGACGGCCGTGAGATCCGCTACTCCGCCGCTTTCCATGCCATCAAGGGCACTCCCTATGTCGGGGAAAAGCAACCGGTCGAGATCAAGCTCTACTTTCCCGCCGAGCAACCGGTGGAAGACTGGGGGATCCCGGACTTCGAGCGGGACGGTCTCTCGGCATGGCGCTTCCAGCCGCAGCAGCAAGTGCGGATGAGCCGCCGGGCCACGATCCTGCGCCGGAATTTCCACGCCATCAGCTATCCGAGCACCATGTCCACCAACCGTGTGGGCGAATCGACGCTCGGACCCGCTTCCATCCGGGTGATCACCTTGATTCCCTCGCTCGAGCATTTCAGCCAAGCCTACAACCAGGCGGTAAACATCGAGGTTCCCGCCATCAAGCTGGACTCGAAGGCGCTTCCGCCCGGCGCGCCCGAGGGATTCGACAATGCCATCGGCCAGTTCGCTTTCGACATCACGACGCGTGAAACCGAGGTGCGCGAAGGCGACCCGGTGACGCTCAACATGATGGTGAGCGGCACCGGAAATCTCGATGCGCTGCAGCCGCCGAAGCCAATCGACCAAGACGGCTGGAAACTCTACGATGCCTCCGCGGCGGAGCGGGGCGAAGAGCGCCGGGAGATGTGGGGCGAAGTGCATTTCCGCCAGTTCATGCGCCCGCTGCGGCTGCAGACCTCGATCCCGCCTTTCCGCTTCGTCTACTTCGATCCGGTAGCGGCGAAGTATGAGACGATCCTCTCGGACGCCATTCCCCTCAGCGTGCTCCCCTCCACGGCGGCAGCCCTGCCGGGCGCAGCGGTCCCCATGGCCCTGCCGATGCCCTTGGAGGAGATGACCGATATCCTGGGGATCATCAAAGGCCCGGCCAAGCTGCTGCCGAAGCAATTCCCGCTTCCGGGCTGGCTCTGGCAGATCATCCCCGCGCTGGTAGTGGCCGGTCTTCTCGCCCGCATCGTGGCGATCAAGATCTCACCCCGCCTCCACAAGGACCCGGACGTGGTGGCAAGGGAGAAGGAATGGCGCGAGGTCGAACACTCGCCCGAGACCGCCGGCGACTTTTACCGGAAGCTCGGTCATTTCATCGAGCGTTGGCTCGGCAATAGTGAAGATCCGGTCGTGGTGGAGACATTGGCAAAGCGGGACGAGATCTGCTTCCGTCAGGACGTGTCCCAGACCAAGGTCGATCGATCCGAACGCCAACGCCTGCTCCGCCAAGTCCGCAAGCTCGCCTTGCCGCTGGTGTTGTTCTTCTTCGCCCTGTCCTCACAGTCCGGTTTCTCGCAGGAAGGCCCCGAAAAACTCTTCGATGAGGGCCGCTTCGAGGAGGCCGGGAAGGCATGGCTTGATAGCGGCCCCTACGAGCAATTGCCCGCGGATACGCTGTTCAACATCGGTAACGCCGCCTACCGTCTCGGGTCCGCCGGTGAGGCCGCGCTCTATTACCGCCGCGCGCTCGAGCGCGACAGTGGCCACGCGGAAGCCCGCCAGAACCTCCGCTTCCTCGAGCGCAAGTTCGGCTCCATCACGATCACGCGTCCGGACTACCAGCACCAGCTTGCAAGGGTCTCCGCATCCTTCTGGAAGGGCTTGGTATGGGCCTCGGTCTGGATGGTGGTGATTGGCGCGCTTATCTTCCCCGCCACGCGCCCCGGCGCAGGTATCCGGATGGTCTCGATCATCGCCTTCGTCACCGCTCCTTTGATCGCAGCCGGAGGCATCTCGGCATGGCGGCTGTATCCCGATGACGCCCGCTTCGCTCCCGCCCGGGAACAGGTGGTAGTCGTGGCGGACAATGCCGCGGTACGCACCGATGCCGCCCGTACGGCGCCCAAGGTGATCGACGCGCCGGCCGGTTCCCTCTGCCGCAAGCTCAACCAATCCGGCGAGTGGGCCTACGTGGCTTTCACCAACGACAGCCGCGGCTGGATCCTGCTTTCCGACATTGAACTGCTGGATACCGACAAGCCGACCGCGCCGAAGCTCCGCCCCGCCAAGGGCAACGAGAGCAATGCCTGATCTCCCCTTCCCAACCCACGAAACCAAACCATGAAACGTCGTTTAATCCTCGCCTTTGCCCTGCTTGGCTCCCTTGCCTTTGCCCAAGAGGAGAAGAAGGAAGCGGAACCCGCCAAGCCTGCCGCTGCCGCGGAGCGTGTGAAATTCAGCACCAGCAAGGGTGACATCGTGATCGAACTGGATCGCGCCAAGGCTCCGGTCACGGTGGAGAACTTCCTCTCCTACGTGAAGAAGAAGCACTACGACGGCACCGTCTTCCACCGGGTGATCGGCACCTTCATGATCCAAGGCGGCGGCTTCGCCCAGAAGGATGGCTCATTGATCGAAAAAGAGACCGGCAAAGGCATCAAGAACGAGGCCTCGAATGGATTGAAGAACGATCGGGGCACCATCGCCATGGCCCGCACCGGCGACCCGAACTCCGCCACCGCTCAGTTCTTCATCAACGTGGTGGATAATGCGATGCTCAATGCCCCGAGCCCGGACGGACACGGTTACGCCGTTTTCGGCAAGGTGGTGGAAGGTCTCGAAGTCGTCGACCAAATCAAGGCCGTGCAGACCGGCACCAAGAAGGTCACCGCCCGTGGCCCCGGCGGCGCGACGCAAGAAGCTCCTTTCAGCGACGTTCCGACCGAGGATGTGGTGATCAAAACCGCCACCGTGGTCGAAGCGAAGTAAAGCTTTCATCTCCAAGGCGCGGCCCGCAGGGGTCGCGCCTTTTTCATTTAGCAGTCGGCGAATATAGCCAGACCCGCCTCTGGGGGTGACATTCGCCCCCGATTCCTCTACTCAAGCGCGCACATGCAGCTCTGGCTCTGCCCGCTCCTCGCTTTCCTGCTCGGGTCCATCCCGTTCGGGCTCTTTATCGCCCGCATGAAGGGCATCGACATCCGCCAGCATGGCTCCGGCAACATCGGCGCCACCAACGTGTTACGGGTGGTCGGCAAGAAGCACGGCATCATTTGCCTGATCCTCGATGCCCTCAAGGGCTTCATCCCCACCCTGCTGGCCATTACCCTGATCCGCTTCGAGGGGCAGAACACCGGTTTCACCTTCCACGGGCTGCTCGAGCAAGGCTTCGTGTTCCCCGCGGCGGAGCAGTGGAAGGCTCAGACGCTCCATGTCGCCACCGGCCTCTGCTCGATCCTCGGTCACAACTACTCGCCGTGGGTCGGCTTCAAGGGGGGGAAAGGGATCGCTACTTCCGCCGGTGTTCTCATTGCTCTCGCGCCTCTGGTCGTGCCCGTGCTGATCGTCGCTTGGCTGCTGATCTTCCTGATCAGCCGTTACGTTTCGGTCGCATCGATCGGTGCGGCCGCCTTGCTTCCCTTCGTGGTGATCTACGGCTCCTGGCGCCACGGCAAGCTGGCTAGCGGCGAGTGGAACAAGCCGCTCTTCATTTTCTCGGTGGTCATCGCCATCCTCGCGATCTGGAAACATCGAACAAACATCAAGCGGCTGATGGCCGGGACCGAGTCCCGCTTCGAGCGAAAGAAGAAGGCCGTTTCCTGAGCTCCCTCTCTCCTTTTCACAGATGCCTGACCGCCCGCTTTCTTCCGCCGCCATCCTCGGCACCGGCTCCTTCGGCACCGCCCTCGCCCGCCTGCTGGCACCGAGACTCAATGAGGTTGTCATGATCGGCCGCGATCCGGCGGTGGCGGAGAGCATCAATGCCACCCGCCACAACTCCCGCTACCTCGCTGGAGTCGAACTCCCGGAGAACATCAGCGCCTCCACATCACTTGCGGAAGCAGCCAGGCATCCGCTGGTACTCTTCTGTGTTCCCACCGCGGCCACCCGCGACAGCGCCGGGGCCCTTGCCGCGTCTTCCCTTCCGGTGGACAGCGTCGTGCTCTCCTGTGCGAAGGGCATCGAGCGCAATACCGGCGAGCGGATGAGCGAGATTTTGCGCGAGAAGCTTCCCGCCAATCCGGTCGCGGTCCTCTCCGGCCCCAATCACGCAGAGGAGATCGCGGCCTGTCTCGCGACCTGCGCGGTGATCGGCACGGAGGACGACCTCCTCGCCAAGCGTCTTCAAGAGCTCTTCACCACGCCGTACTTCCGCAGCTACACCAGCGACGATGTCGCCGGGATCGAATACGGCGGTGCGATCAAGAATGTCTACGCCATCGCTGCCGGCATCGCGGCAGGGCTAAGGCTTGGCGACAACGCTATTGCCGCTCTCGTGACCCGCGCTCTTGCAGAGATGACGCGCCTCGGCACGGTTCTCGGTGGCCGGGTCGAAACGTTTGCTGGCCTTTCCGGCGTGGGTGATCTCATCGCGACCTGCTTCTCGAAGCACTCCCGCAACAACCGCGTGGGCCTCGCACTGGGCCAAGGTAAGACCTTGGAAGAGGCAACCTCCTCGCTTGGCATGGTCGCGGAGGGCGTCCCGAACACTCTCTCGATCCACGAGACCGCGCAGCGCGCGGGGGTTCGGACCCCGATCATCGATGCGGTCCACGCCATACTCTATCGCGATATGCCCGCGGCCCGTGCCTTGCACGAACTTCTGAACCGAGACCCCCGACCGGAAAACGACTGAACGATGAAGGAAGCGATCGATTTCATCCTGAACATTCAGGAGCACCTCATGACCTTCACCCAAGCCCACGGGCCTTGGGTCTATGGCCTTCTGTTCCTGATCATTTTCTGCGAAACCGGACTCGTCGTCACCCCCTTCCTGCCCGGGGACTCGCTGCTGTTTGCAGTCGGTGCCATCGCCGCGGACCCGAAGTCGGGCCTCAATGTCTGGATCGCGGCCGCAGTCATCTTGGTTTCCGCCATTCTCGGCGATACCGTGAACTACTGGATCGGTCGTAAATTCGGGGCATGGACGATGCGCACATTCCCGAAGATCGTGAAGCCCGAGCACATCGCGAAGACCAACGAGTTCTTCGTCCGCTACGGAGGCAAGACGATCATCCTTGCGCGCTTCGTCCCCATCGTCCGCACTTTCGCTCCCTTCGTCGCCGGTTCCGGCGAAATGAACTACGGCCGCTTCATGTACTTCAACGTGATCGGTGCCATTCTCTGGGTTGTTCTCATCCTTCCCGCAGGCTGGTTCTTCGGGAACATGGAGATCGTGAAGAAGAACTTCGAACTCGTGGTGCTCGGCATCATCGGCATCTCGGTCCTCCCCATGGTCATCGAGATCCTGAAGGCGAAGTTCAAAAAGCCCGATGCCATCGAAGCGGAATAAACTTCTCCTTCAAGGTCCCACCAGCACCCGGTAGAATTGCCGCCCCTCCGGCAGGTCCAGTGCACCCGCATGCACCACGCTCTGCGGCACATTGCCGGTTGGTGTCTGATCCCAGAAGGTTTGCCACGTGCTCATGTTGGAAGACCGCTGCACACGGCAGCGTTCCCCCGCGATCCCGTTGAACTCGATGACCTGATCGCGGCCGGAAGTTCTCAGTTGGATTGGCAAGGTTACATCCACCACCACGGCGTCGTTGGCCGGGGTGTGGATCGCATTGCTCGCGGAGAGCATCAGCGTGTAGCGCCCCGGCACCGCGAAACTCGCCGTGGTTGCCGCTTGGGAACTACTCGTGAATGAAGCCGGGCCGGGCCCCGAGTAGCTCCTCCACAAGACCACTGGCGATCCGCCTCCCGACACGATTCCATTCAGGGCCAAGCTGCTCCCGACCGTCACACTCCGATCCGGCCCTGCATCCACCAGCGGCGCACCCGGCGAGCGCGGCCCGCCAGTCGCTCCTGTCGTTTCGATCACCTCGAAACTCGAGATCGCTATGCTGCGCAGACGATCGAAGCAACCGTCCGGATAGCGGTCGTCCGGCGTGATCGAAATGGAGAAGAAGTTCCCGTTGTCCGCCACGAAGGCATCATATTTCTTCAAGCCGAGTGCGACGGCCTTCTCTTGGATCGTCCAGTTCGAGGGGATCACGAAAGATGACTTCAGCCTCACCCGTTGGCCCATGGCCGGCACATCGGGGTCAAGGGTGTCCGGCACCGAGGCATGGTGCGTCGCAGGATAGATGTATTCCCGGCGACTCCGCTTCACCACGATCCGCATCGCATGCTCGACCATCCCGCGCTGGACCTCGTCGTAGCGCACCAGTGCCGGAAACATCGGGAGTCCGGCGGCATCGCCAGAGGTCCAACCGGCGGGCCGGAGACTATTATTGAGCAGGGAGAACTTCGCGCCGTTAGCCGCCCGCCAGCTCTGCCCGACTCGGCGTGTGTTCCAAGTCTCCCAGATTTGCCCGGTGCCCGGCATCACGATGATCGTATGGCGGTCCCCGCCCGTTGCCTCCTGCCAAGCCTCCAAAGTCTGCGAGCCGGTTCCCGTCGGCCAAGTCTCCACCGGCAGGTTTGCCGGAATGGGATAGCTGCCGAGCGGACTGATGCCACCATCGAAGTCCGATTGGCTAGGATACTGGAAGAATTCAATGGAGCGCCTCGCTTGGTCGTCCGGCACCAAGGCGTAGTTCATCTCTTCGAAAAGAAACAAATTCCCTCGGTTTGATCCCCCCGTGAGCAGATCCGAGGTGATTCGAGCGATCATCGCGTCGCTATTCGCCAAGGTTGGACGCCGGGAGATATCCTCGTTCCAAGCACTGTCACGAGGCATGATCTGCATCGCGGAAACCACTGCATCGGCCTGCGGCGTATTAAAGAGAAGCGGGCTGGCCATCGAGGGTTGCTCCCCGAGAATCCTGCCTTCGTGATTGATCCGCTCTCCACGGGCAATCCCGCTGAATATCAGAGCCAAAATAACCCCACGCATCCTGACATTTTGCCAGAGCAAAGATGTCCAGGCAACCCGGGAACCGAGGCATGGCGCCTCCGACTCGGGACCGAGGCGCAATGGATACCTTTCGGAGTTTGACTCCTCCGGACCGGGCCGAAGGATGGAGTAACGTGAAGATTTCGCTCTGGATTACTTTGGCCCTGCTCATGTGTCCCTTCGCCATGCGGGCTGAGCCTCCTCCGCCGCCGGGCACGGTAATTCACCATAGCCCGGCCAGCAGCGGGCTCTACATCGGTTCGCCATCGCTCTGCGTGATGCCGGATGGGAGCTATCTGGCCAGCCATGACCTCTTCGGCCCGGCGAGCAAGGAGCATGAACTCGCGTGGGGCCGACTCTACCGCTCGACGGATCGTGGCAAGAGTTGGTCGCATGTGCGCGACTTCGAGGGTTTCTTCTGGCAAGGGCTCTTCGTTCACCGCGGTGCCGCTTATGCGCTCGGAACGGACAAGCATCACGGCCGGGTGGTGATCCGGCGCTCAAGCGATGGAATGAAGTGGAGCGAGCCGGTGGTTCTGACCGAAGGCGAATGGCATACCGCTCCGATGCCGGTGATCGAGCACGGCGGACGAATCTGGCGCGCGATCGAAGATGCGATGGGTGGCGACAAATGGGGGGAACGCTACCGGGCACGCATGACGTCAGCCGCCGCGGATTCGGATCTGATGAAACCGGAAAGCTGGAGCTTCACCAATCCCCTGCCCCGCGATGCAGCGTGGCTGGGCGGGAACTTCCGCGCTTGGCTGGAGGGGAATGCGGTGATGGCGCCAGACGGCAGCATGGTGAACGTGCTGCGGGTGGATAATCCTCAGGTCCCGGAAAAGGCGGCGATCGTCCGCATTTCGGGGGATGGCGGCAGCGCGAGCTTCGATCCTGCGAGAGGCTTCATCGACTTCGACGGTGGCGCGAAGAAATTCACGATCCGCCGGGATCCGCTCACCGAGGATTACTGGGCGCTGGCGACGATCATTCCGGAGCGCCATGCAGATCCTGCCTTGGGACGGCCCAGCGCCGTAAGGAACACGCTGGCGCTGGTGCGGAGCAAGGACCTGCAAAAGTGGGAAACGTGCTCCATCCTGCTCTATCATCCCGATGTCTCTCGGCACGGCTTCCAGTACGTCGATTGGCAATTCGATGGAGAGGACCTTATCGCCGCGTGCCGGACCGCTTGGGACGATGCGGAAGGAGGAGCGCGCAACAACCACGATGCGAACTTCATCACCTTTCACCGCTGGGAAAACTTCCGCCTGCTCTCGCGCAAGGATGATGTCCCGATGCCGGAGCCCGAAATGGTGAAGCACGAGAACGGCGAGCTGATCGTAAGAGGCAGCGAATTCGAGATCGGCACGCTGGCTAATGGCGAGAAGGCCTTCTCCAACCGACCCTACGTCTGGCACGAAGTCCCGGGATCCGTAGGTGGCAGGCCCTTCACCCGGCTGGGAGGCGGGAACCGTGCGCTGCTGGAGGTCACGGCGAAGAAGGAGCTCCAGCTCCAGATCGCCACGGCGGGAGCCCTGCCGGGAATCGAAACGGGTGGATGGCAGGCATCCGCAGATAGTTTTCACTACAACGATCGTAGCAAGACCCGCCTCCAGATCTTCACACGCGAGATCAAAACCGGCGAGACCATCCGGCTACCGAAAGGCAACTGGACCGGCAGCCTGCTCATCCTACCTGCTGCACCATGAAAGCACTACCCCTCCTCCTCGCCGCATTGACCTCCGGGGTGATGGCCGAGCCCACGACTTACCGGAAGTTCAGCGTGGAAGAGCGCGAGGGCAGCCTCCTCGCTTGCCATCCCATAGCCAAAGACAAGAAGCCGCTGTGGGCGAAAGGGGTCGCACAGGGGGTAGCACCGGAGCGGAAGAAGGACCGGCGCGAGCCCTACTTCGAGGGACCGATCACCTACGTGCGCGCACCGAGGGACGCGGGCGAACCCTTCCACTCCCACAACCACCAGCCCTCCATCACTTGGCTCCCGAATGGCGACCTACTGGCGATCTGGTATAGCACGAAGGACGAGAAGGGCCCCGAACTGACGGTACTGGCGAGCCGCCTGAGGCCCGGAGAGAAGGAATGGGATGCATCCAGCGAGTTCTTCAAGGCCGAGGGACGGAACATGCATGGATCGAGCATCTTCCACGATGGCAGCGGGACGATCTACCACTTCAACGGTATGGCTCCGGAAGGCCATCGGGGCTGGGACAAGCTGGCCCTGCTGATGCGGAAGAGCAGCGACAACGGCGTGACCTGGAGTGAGCCCCTGGTCGCCGATCCCGAATACCGTGAACGCAATCAGGTGATCGCCGGCATGCGGAAGACAAAAGCGGGAGTGCTGATCCAGCCATGCGATGCGGTGCCTGGCGGGGCCGGCGGCACGGCGCTGAATCTCAGCCGGGATGGAGGCGCGACCTGGACCGATCCGGGCGAGGGCAAACCTTCTCCAAGATTCACAGACGGAGCCCAAGGTTTAGGAACCATCGCGGGCATCCATGCTTCCGTGGTCGAGCTCAAAGACGGTGATTGGCTGGCCTTCGGACGCGGTGACGATCTTCCAGGCGGCCTTGCAGCGACCTTGGATCTCCTGAGCAAGACCGTCATCAGAAACGTCAAGCTTCCGGAGCAGACGTTTGAAGAAAGAGTCGAAGCCATCGAAGCAATGGCTCGGGAAGCTGGCATCGCCAAAAGCTCGCTCGAGCTGAATTGGGCGGATGATGAAGGGACACAATCCTCGATGAGTATCAGGGCGGTTCCTCTTTTCTATGACGAGCTCAGCCTTGCCGAGTTGGTGAGATACTCGACCGACAAAACCAAACTCAATTACAGATTCAGGCCGAGAGGTGTGACGTTCTACGATGCGACTTCATCAAAGGGTCCGGCTCCATTTCAGCAAAAGTTCATGCCCCAGAGCATCTCAAACGACGAAGGCAAAACCTGGACTTACGCCGCGAGTCCATTTCCGCCGATCGGCGGCGGTCAACGATTGACCCTGCTGCGCCTGCAGGAGGGTCCGCTGCTTCTCATATCCTTTACCAACCCCGACCGCAGAAAACCACGGGAAGGCGGCATGGAATTCAGCCGGGCGGATGGCAGTACCTTCACCGGGCACGGCATGTTTGCCGCGATCTCCGAGGACGAGGGCAAGAGCTGGCCGATCCGGAAGCTGATCACGCCCGGTGCCGGCGAGTTTGACGGCGGTGCTTGGACCCGCAAATTCACCGCCACGCCTGACAATGCGGAGCACGCGGGTTACCTCGCCTCCACCCAATCCCCGGATGGGACGATCCATCTGATTTCGAGCGCCCTCCACTATCGTTTCAACCTCGCATGGCTGCAGGAAGCCGCCGGAAGCCCTTGAGAAAGAGTTAGGTCATACCCCGGCTTTTCCATTTCCCGCCGGGCGGTTTTCCGTGCAGTTTGAGGGTGAACCCTCGTTTGCCCTGTGGAACCCAGAACCCTGATGGCACTGCTGTGCCTATGTCCCACGCCCCTGTGTGCCAATCTCGTCGCACACTGGAAGCTCGACGGCTCTCCGAACGAGGAGACCGCGAGCTATCCCGCAGTGTGGGAGGGTGAAGCGGCCTACACCAACACCGTGCCCGCGCCCCTGAGCACAGGGGCCGCGGACCTGAACGGGACTTGGCTGAAGGCGGGAGCCGCAATCGATTTCGAGCGGCACCAAGCCTTCACCGCCACCGCGTGGATCAAGGGTGGTGCACAGGACGCCACCATCCTGGGCGACATGGTGGAGATGGAGGGCAACCAAGGCTGGGAGCTGCATGTGGGAACCGCTGCCAATGGCGGGAATGCCCAGAGCCTGACCGTCTGGCTGAACAACGACTACCCGGCCAATGCAATCCAAGTGAGCGCCAGCATCCCCGTGCTGGACGAGCAGTGGCGCCATGTCGCGTTCACCTACGATGGATCCAGTAACGGCGAGGGTATCCAGATCTACGTGGACGGCGCGCCGGTGGCGGTTTCCGTCACCTTGAATTCATTGGGCGGCAGCATCGCGAACGGTCCTGCCGCGGAGTTGAACATCGGCTCGCGCATGAATGGTGCGGCCCACAGCTTCACCGGCCAGATCGACGAGGTGGCGATCTTCAGCCGTCAGCTTAGCCCGGCGGAAATGAGCACGGTGTTCAGCGCCGGCATCGAGGCAATCTCCTTTCCCTACATCGCATCCACCGTGCCCAGTGCGGGCCAGAGCGTGACCACGCTGACCGCCGCCGAGGCGGAATTCACACACCCGGTGGGCGGGGTGGATGCCGCAGATCTGCTGGTGAATGGCATTCCCGCGAGCGGGGTGACGGCGATCGATCCCAAGCGCTACCGCTTCAGCTTCCCTGCCCCGCCGCAGGGCGATGTCCACTTCACTTGGGCTGCCGCTCACGGGATCGTCGGGGTGAATGGCGTGGCGGCGCAGCCGACCCCATGGTCCGCGCTTTCCGCACCCGTGCTGCCCGCGCCTCAGGCGGCGATCTCCGAGTTTCTGGCGCAGAACTCCGGCGGCCAGTATGATCAGGACTTCGATACGCCCGACTGGATCGAGATCCACAATCCCGGCACTGCCATCGTGAACCTCGCCGGATGGTCTCTGACGGATAACCCGGCAGAACCGCGCCAATGGGTCTTCCCCACCCAGAGCCTGGCCCCCGGTGCGCGACTGCTGGTCTTCGCCTCCGGCAAGGATCGCTCCAGCCCGGGCAGCCAGCTGCACGCGAATTTCAAGCTCGGCATGGAAAGCGGTGGCTACCTCGGTCTCTTCGACCCCGCCGGGCAACTGGTCCACGCCTACGAGAACTACCCGCAACAGGAAGCGAATGTCTCCTTCGGGCTCAGTTCCAATGGAAAGCCCGCCGACGGGCGGGTCGCATGGCGCTATCAAACGCCATCGCCCGGTGCTGCCGCAGCGGGTGCGGTATTTTCCGGAGCCTCGATCATGAGCACTAGCTTCAGCCCGGCGAACCCGCAGCCCGGCCAGCCGATCACCGTGACGGTCAGGCTATCGCCCGAGACGGTGATAAGCGGCAGCGGGCCCACCTTGCGCTATCGGATGATGCATGGTGGTGAGACGCAGACGCTGTTCTTCGACGACGGACAGCATGGCGATGGAGCTGCGGGTGACAAGGTGTGGGGCGTCACCATTCCCTCGGCTCCGACTGCGGGCCAGATGGTGCGCTGGCGGATCGGGGTCACCAGCAACGGAGGTTCTTCGCGCTGGCCGGTCAATGTGAACACCGCAGCCGAGTTGCCGCTTTACGAGGGTACGGTGACGGGAGGAACGGCGGCCGGCTACCTGCCGATCTATCAGTTCTTCGTTCCCGGCTACACGATCCCGACGAGCACTTCGCAATCGGGCATCGATTCGGATACCGGCGCGCGCGGCGCCTTCTATGGCAATGGCAAGCTCTACGACAACGTGCTGATCCGGATCAAGGGCACTACTTCACGCTACCTGCTGAAGCGTTCTCACCGCGTGGATTTCAATCCAGGACGCGAGTTCGAGTGGTCGCCAGACTTCCCGGCACAGCGCGAGTTAAACCTGAATTCGGAGTACAACGATCCGAGCTACCTGCGCCAGAACCAGCAATTGTGGATGCACCGTGACTCCGGAAATGCGGGCTCCGAGCACTTCCCGGTGAAGCTGCTGATGAACAACTCACCCTGGCAACTGGCCTTCCACAACTACTCCGCGGATAGCGAGCTGGTGGAGACCATGGGCCTGGACAAGCGCGGCGCGCTCTACAAGCAGGTGGGCACTCTGAGCACGAGCGCGGGCGGCGAGAAGAAAAGCCGCAAGTGGGAAGGGACCTCCGACTATACCGCTCTGAAAAGCGCGCTGAATGCCAACAGCACCACGCGCAACCGCTACATCTACGACAACCTCAACCTGCCCGCGGTGATCAACTACCTGGCGGTAGCCCGCATCGCGCAGGAAGGAGACGATGTCTGGGCGAACATGGTGATGTATCGCGACAGCGACAACACCGGTGAGTGGCGCCCGATTCCCTTCGACCTGAACCTCTCCTTCGGCCAACTCTTCTACAACGGTGAATCGCTGAACTCCTTCGTCCACGCAACGAACGACGACAACAAGAGCCACCCTCTATACGGCTCCGGCTTCTGCCTGCCGAACACGGGCAACACCGGCAGCTACAACCGGCTCTACCACGCGATCATCCTGAATACGAATGCCCGTGCGATGCTGCTGCGGCGCATGCGGACGATCATGGACCAGTACGTGAAAGCGCCTGGCACCTCGGCGGCGAACTCACTGCTGGAGTCACGCTTCAACACCATGGCCGCGCTGATCCTGAACGATGCCAATGCCGATCGGGCCACCTGGGGGCTGCCGCCGAACAGCGGTGCCTATGGTCTGGGCCCCGGAATCAGTCCGACCCAGGGTCTCACCACGCTGAAGAATGATTTCCTCTATCCGCGCCGCACGCACCTCTACGTGACGCATTCGGTGAACAACACATCCAAGGTCATCGGACTCTTCAACGAGGACAATGCCGGGATTCCTAATGCGCAGGTGGCGAACCCGATGATCGCCTTCGGCACGGTGATGGCGCACCCGAGCTCTGGAAACCAGAACCACGAGTACATTGAACTGCTGAACAACAGCGCCGATGCGGTGGATGTGAGCGGATGGATCCTGCGCGGAGCCGGCGGAACTTTCACCTTCGAGCCGGGCACGGTGATCGCACCCGCGGGGAAGCTCTTCGTGTCCCCGGATGTAAAGGCATTCCGGGCACGCCCCAGCACGCCGACCGCGAACGAGCAGAACTTCGTAGTCGGTCCTTACCGCGGCCGTCTCTCTCCCTATGGCGAGACCTTGGTGCTGGAGAATGCGACCGGGGGCGTGGTGGCGCAGAAATCAGTGGTAGCGGATCCGAACGCGCCCGCGGTGACGCTGAGGGTTACCGAGATCATGTCGAGCAGCGCCCATACGACGAACACGGTGAACGGCGATTGGTTCGAGCTCACGAATACTGGAAGCGCCACGCTCGATCTCTCCGGCTTTTCTTGGGACGATAGCCGCAATGAATCCGGGCAGGCTTACTTCGGTCAGGTGCTTATCGCGCCCGGGGAATCGCTGGTGGTGCTGGATGAGGATGACGACGATGAGGCACGGGCCTTCCGCCAAGCATGGGGGCTGCCCTCTTCTGTGAAGATTCTGACGCGCGAAGACTTCGGGCTGCCGGAGTTGCGGGGGCTGGGTAATGGTGACTCGGTGATCGTCTACACGCCGGGGGGCATCGAAACCACACGGGCGAACTTCCCGGCCCATGTCGCGGGCAAGTCGCGGGTATGGTTCCGCAATGGCGTGGCAGTACCGGGTGGCTATGCGCAAGCGGGCAAGTATGGAGCGGTGAATTCGGGGGCTGCGCCCTCCGACATCGGCTCGCCCGGGTTCGCGGGAGCCGACCCCGCCACTCTAACAAATCCATACGATCAGTGGACGGCGGCCAACGACCTGTGGTCGACCGCAGCACTCGCGGACTCGGATCCTGATGGTGACGGTCGCAGCAACCGGGCGGAGTATGCCTTCGGCGGGGATCCGGATGTGAAAGACTTCCCGCCGCCACCCATGATGCTGCGCAATGGCAACCATGCGGAGTGGATGTTGGTGCGGCGCACGAGTGACCCGGGGCTGGTCATCGGAGTGGAAACCTCCTCCGATCTAACAAACTGGACACCGACCTCTTTGGAGATTCTGAGCGAGGTGCCGCATCCGACGATGAGCGGATACGTGAAGACGATCTACAGCATTCCGATGACGGGTTCGGAAGGATTCTTCCGCGGACGCACGAATTGAGATACTCCGTCCGTATCAGCGCCATGCCGGAACCTCAGCACGAAGTCATCGCCGCCGGGATCAATGTGGTGGATATCCTGGCGCGGCCGCCTGCAGGGGTGGTGCCGGGTGGAAAGTATCCGACGGACGAACTGGAAGTGCAGGGCGGCGGGCCGGCATCCACGGCGAGCTGCGTGCTGGCTGCCTTTGGATTCCGCTGTGCGTTTGTCGCGCGGCTGGGCGGCGATGCGATCAGCCAGCTCTCGCGGATGCAGTTTCGAAGCGCGGGAATTTCGGAGGATTTCCTGATCGATTCACCGGAGGAGCGGGCCGGAATCTCCGTGGTGCAGATCGACCGTGAAAGCGGAGAACGGACGGTGTGCTATAGCCTGAAGAACTACGGCTGGCTGCGTGATGAGGACATTCCCCGCGAGGCGATCCACAGAGCGCGGTTGGTGATCGTGGATGGGTATGATCCGACGGCGACGGTCTCGATGTTAGAGGCGGCGAAGACGGCGGGCTGTGCGAGCATGGTGGACCTGGAACATGGAGATGCAAACTTCCTTCACCGTTGCATCGGCTTGGCCTCGGAGGTGATCCTACCGCTGCACACGGCCCGCGCGGCGACGGGTAAGGAGGAACCCGCCGAGGTGCTGCAGGCGCTCGGCGCGCTGGGCAAAGGGCAGATGATCGTCACCGATGGAGCGCGCGGAAGCTGGGCGACGACGGAGGCCGGCGTGGTGCATCAGGCGGCGTTTCCCGTGGAGGTATTGGATACGAATGGCTGCGGGGATGCCTACCATGGCGGCTATGGGGTCGGGCTCCTGCTGGGGTGGCCGCTGGAGTTGCGTATGGAGTTTGCGGCTTGGGTAGCTTCGCGGGTGGCGATGAAGCTTGGCGGCCGGGCCGGGATACCCGACAGAAGGACGGTCGGCGAATGCAGCCACCTCTTCTCGCCACAACTCGTCGCGGCGGTATCCAACTGGGAATGATTTGATGAAAGCACGACTCACCGAAAAGCTGGAGGCGATCCGCCGTGGCACCGATCCGCGGGCCTTCATCCTCGCCGATGCGAAAGACGCGGACATGGCGTGGGGGCTCAGCGCGCCCGGTGCGCCCTACCCTGCAGACGGACCTCGCTGGAAATCGATGCCTCATTTCCGACAGGATATCCGCGAGGTGGTGGAGGATGGGGTGATCGATATCCTGCTCGCGTCGGCTTCTCAGATGAGCTTGCTGGCGCATCGTCAGGGGGTGTTCCGGGATTCGCAAGTCACGCCGGCGATCCGGGCGAACGACACGACGGATATCTGGTGCGGTCGTGGGACGAGCTACCGGGATGCCGCGTCGCGCCCTTTCTCGAGCTGCTACCTGGAAGAGGCGATGTATGGCAGCTTGCAGCCCGCCAAGGGGGCGCTACCGGCGGTGGATCTGGGCCTCTATTCGATCACCTTCAACAACGATCTAGAGGCGGATCATGAGAGCCTGACGGCCTTCAAGGCTTTCCGGGCGGAGGCTCAGAGGCAGGGATTCAATTACTTCCTGGAGGTTTTTGCTCCAAATTTGGAAGGCAGGGTTGCGGCGGCTGATCTGCCCGATTTCATCAACGATCAGATTTGCCGGACGCTTGCCGGAGTGCCAATGGGAAACTGGCCGGTGTTCTTGAAGATTCCCTTTCTTTCCCCGGAGGCGATGGAGGATCTGGCGGCCTACGATCCGGGCAACCTGATCGTGGGGATTCTGGGCGGTAGTTCGGGGACGACTTACGATGCCTTCAAACTACTCGCCGAGGCACAGAATCATGGGGCACGGGTGGCGCTGTTCGGGCGCAAAATCAAGGACGCGGAGCACCCGGTGGAATTCATCCGCCATCTGCGGAGGATCACCGACGGGGAAATCTCCGCGGAGGAAGCAGTGAAGTCTTACCACGGGGTCCTCCAGACCCATGGCCTGTCGCCGAAACGCGAGCTCGCAGACGACATGACGCTGACGGCCAACGAACTCAGCTACGCGCGCTGAGCCATACCAAAAAAGCCGCCGCAGGTAATCCCGCGGCGGCTTGGAGAGAATCGGAACTACCGGCAGGAGGAGATCAAAGCTCCTTCACGCGGATGTTCTTGTAGAGAGTGGTGCTGCCCTTGTCGTGGGCCTGGATGGCGAAAGTGCCGCCGTCTTTCTGCAGCTTGCTCTTGCCTTCCTCGGGCTCGTAATCCTTCACGACCTTCTTGCCGTTCACCGAGACATTGACCTTGCCCTTCTTCACGGTGATCTCGTACTTCATCCACTCGTTGTCTTTGAAGGGCTCCTTGTTATCCACGTAGTTGTAGAGACCGCCGGACTTCTTCCAGTCGCCCTGGGTATTGTTCACCTGGACCTCGTAGCCAGCGGAAGGCCAGCCACTGTCCTGGAAGGTGGTGTGGATGAAGAAGCCGCCGTTGGAGTTCGGCTTGGTCATCACGTCCAAGCGTACTTCGAAGTCCTTGAACTTGGCGGCACCGTCCTTGCCGACGAAGAAGAGGTGAGAGCAGTCGCCGTTCGCGACGATCGCACCTTCCTCGACCTTGAAGGCTTCGGCAGGGCCGCCGATCTTCCAACCTTCGAAGCTCTTGCCGTCGAAGAGAGATGTGAAGCCCTTCTCCACCTTATCTTGGGCGGAGGCGGTGAGGACGAGCGCCGAGCAGGCGGCAAATGCGGACAGGAACTTTTTCATGGATGGAACGGGGTTACGCAGGATTCTCCCGCCGACTGTCGCCCTTGCAAGCGGAGGAAACGGGATGACGCGGAAAAGCGACGGCAGGGCCTCATTTCGTCTGAAACGAACGGAAGCTTTTCTTTAAGGACGACTTGGGATGTCATGCAAGACGCCCGCCAAACCACCATATCCATGAAACTGAAAGCCGTCCGATCCGGAGCTCTCACCGCCGTCCTCGCCTTCGCCGCACTTTCCCCGATGCATGCGGAGGAAGATGCCGCCGCCCTGAAGGCCCGCGTGGCCGAACTGGAAAAGCGCATCTCGGAGCTGGAAACCAAGTCCGCCTCCGAGAAGAAGCTCGAACGTCTCCGGGAGGAGAATGTGGCGAAAGCCAAGAAGCGAGCCTCGGAAGACAAGAGCAACTACAAACCCGAGGAACTTCAGGAGATCGAGACCCTCTACCAAGTGGCGAACAAGAACTGGCGCACCGAGGAGGCCAAAACCAGCCTCAAGAAGCTCCTGGACAAGTACGACGAGTCCAACCGAACCGGTTGTGCCACGCTCTACATGGGCCAGATGAGCGAGGGTAAGGAACGCATCGAGTATCTCACCCGTGCCGTGGAGAAGTTCAGCGACTGCTACTACCTGAACGGATGCCAGGTCGGCGGCTATGGCCGCTTCGTGCTCGCGCTCACGCTCTGGGAATCCGGCGAAAAGAAGGAGGCGAAGGAGCTACTGAAGGAACTCAAGACAAAGTACAAGGACGCCATCGACCATAAAGGCCGCCCGATGGGAGAGCTCGCCGAGGCCGCGGAGAAGGAGCTGAAGTAAGGACTACTTCGTCCCCCATTCGCACCAGGGATGCGCTGCAAGAGCGAGGTTGAAGTATCGCGGATCATCCGAGACTTCAGCCCCTGCCCATGGCGGCAGCGTCAAGCTTGCAGCCGCATCCGGCAACTCGACCTCCGCGACGATAAGTCCCGCGTTCGCCCCTTCGAATTCGTCGATCTCCCAGCAGCGTCCCTCGTGCCAACGCTCGTAGCGGACTTTTTCCAGAAGCGGCGGCACGCAAAGCTCCAGCAACTCCCGGGCATTCTCCAGCGGGATTTCATACTCGTGCTCGCTGCGCGCGATGCCGCTCGTCTTGCCCTTCACGGTGAGGAAGCCCTGCTCGCCCTTGATCCTCACCCGGACGCTGCGCTCCGGATCCCGGCACAGGTAACCTTGCCGGATCTCCTTTCCCGCCGGGCCCTCCCGCCACGCATCCGAACTCACCAGGAACTTTCTTTCGATTTCGATCGCCATCGCGTGCCGCGGTTAAAATTCGGGGGACGGAAAGCAGACCCACCCGGGCTTACCCTCCGTCCCCCATCCCTCTTCTGTCGGAAGAATCTTGTTATGCGTCAAGTCGCAGCGCGGCCTTCTGCGCGGCGGTCTTCGCCTCGCCCTTGCCGGCCATGTCGTCCGCGCTGGTGAGGCGCATGCCCACCGGCTTCGAGACACCGAACTCCTCCATCGTCACCCCATACATCACGTCCGCGCGGGCCATGGTGCGCTTCGAGTGGGTCACGATGATGAACTGGCTATTGTCGATGAAGCGGTCGAGGACCTTCACGAAGCGGTTGATGTTCGACTCGTCGAGCGGTGCGTCCAGTTCGTCCAGGACGCAGAAAGGACTCGGCTTGATCATGTAGATCGAGAAGAGCAGGGCCACCGCGGTCATCGAGCGTTCGCCACCCGAGAGCAGCGAGATGCTCTGCAGTTTCTTGCCCGGCGGCTTGGCAATCACCTCGATGCCGGACTCCAGCGGATCGCTCTCGTCCACCAGCATGAGATCGGCCTTACCCTGCTCGCCGAAGAGCTCCTTGAACATGTCGCGGAAATTGATCTTCACCTGGGCGAAGGTCTCGGCGAAGCGGCGCTGGGTCTCATCGTTGATCTTCTCGATCACCTCGATCAGATTCGCCTTCGAGCTGACGAGGTCGTCGTAGTTCGAGCGGACCTCGTTGTAGCGCTCTTCGAGTTCCTCGTATTCCTCGATGGCGTCAACATTCACGGGGCCCATCGAATCGAGGCGGCGCTTGAGATCGCCCACGATCGCTTCCACGAAAGACCAATCCGGTTCGCCTGTCATCTGCGGGGGAAGCTCGATATCGTCCTCCCCCTTCGAGGCGTCCACCACGATAATCGGCTGCTCATCCTCTTCGCCTTCTCCTTCGCTCTCGCTCTCAACGAAAGTCTGGCGACCGCCGCGGGCCTGCTGCGACTTCTGGGAAGCGATGCAGGAAAGAAGTGCATGAGCATCCGGCTCGAAGGTGGCGAGCTCCACCTGGTGGCGCTCGAGGATCGTGGTCACGAGGCTTTCCAGACGAAGCTCGATCTTGGTGATCGCGACCTCTTCCCTGCCCCGCTGTTCCGCCGCCTTTGCGTGCCTGCGACGCGACTCCGAAAGCCCGGCTTCGGCCTTGTCGATCGCTTCGATCAGCTCATTGCGACGGGCCGAGCGCGACTCGATTTCCACTGCGAGGTCCTCCGCTTCAGCCTGATGGGTCTCCACCTCTTCGGCGAGCCGGGCATTCTCCGCGGCGGCGGATTCGATGCGTTGGACAAAGGATTCGATCTCCGTTTCGCGTCGGATCGAGAGTTCGCGGAGCTCGCTCAGACGGGCCTCCATCGGCTGCTGCTGGGCTTCCGCAGCCTGCTTCGCCTGGCGCTCCACCGCGAGCGAGGTGCGCAGCTCGTTCAAGGTCTCGAACAGTTCAGCCTCATCGCGCTGCGAGCCTTCCACCTGCGACTGCAGGCGGCGCTGGTCTTCTTCGTGACCTTCGAGACGCTCGCGGGCCATCGCCAGTTCGCTCTCCAGACCGCTGCGGCTGTCGTGGGCGGCCTGCTCGCGGGCATCAAGCTCACCGCGCTCCCAGCGCACGTTGTCGAGCTTGGTCTGCACGCTCTCAACTTCACGGGAGGCAAGCGTCAGCTGCCCCTGCAGTGTGGAGAGTTCCACCTTGTGGCGCTGGATGCGCTCGCGACTGACTTCCATCTCCTCTTGGAGCTGGGCCAGAGATGCCTCCAGATCCGACACGCGCTGGCGGGCAGCGGCTTCCGCGTCGACCAGACCAGCCACTTCCTTCTCGAGGTCGCGGACCTCGTTCTGAAGCTCCAGCACCGAGACATTGCCTTCGCCGGCATCACCACCGTGGATGATGCCTTCCGCACCCACCACTTCACCGGCTTGCGTGACCATGTTCACATCCGGGAAGGATGTACGCAGGCGCATGGCGGTGGCGTAGTTCGGCACGATCAGCACCTTGTCGAGCAGGCGTTCGATCACGCGGGCCACCCGAGGATCGGACTTCACCTTGTCGAGCGCCCATCCCACCGCGCCTTCCGGCAAGGCTTCCATCTGGGTGCCGCCATTGTGGCCGACGAAAGTCTCGGGAAGAATCGCCGCTTGGCCGAGACGCTTCTCCGTGAGGCGGGAGATGATCGCATCCGCCAGCTTTTCATCGGAGACCAGCACGGCCTGCAGGTTGCGGCCGAGTGCCGTTTCGATCGCACGGGCACAGCTACGGTCCGCCTCGATGAAGTTTGCGAGCACGCCGTGAATGCCCGGTTTGAAGCGCTCCGCATCGTCCAAGCCATCGAGCACTTTACGCGTGCCCTTTTGGAAACCTTCGCCGCTTGCCACGAGTTGCTTCACCACCCGCAGGCGCGAATCGCGTTGGGCGAGCACCTTGTGAGCCTCGGCAGCGGCAGTGCGGGCCGCATCCAGATCACCGCGGGTGTGCTGGTAACCACGCTCGGCCTTCTGGAAGGCTTCTTCCAGTTCGGTCGTGCGGGCCGCATGCTCATCCAATTCGGTAGCGATCCGGTTCCGCTGCTCGTTCGCCTCCTCGATTTCGAGATTCAGGCGCTGCTCCTCATCGGCGAGCATACGGGCGCGTTCGCGGCTGGTTTCGAGCTGGGCCAGCGAACTCTCGATGCGGGCCTGGGTGGAAGCGATGATCGTCTGGGCGCGGTTCGCTTCGGCGCGGGCTTCACGCAGTTGCGTTTCGATCTGCTCACGATCCGCGCGGGCCATGCGCGTGCGCTCTTCCTGATCACCAAGCTGGATCTCCTGTTCGGCGATGCGGCGGGCGAGTTGCTCGAGAGCCTCGTTCGCCGCGACCACGTCGAACTCCTGCTGCGCGAGCTTCTCACGGGTGCTCTCGATCTCCTCCCGGTTCTGCGAGATGCGGCCTTCGAGCTCGGCCTTGCGCTCTTCGTTGAACGCGACGCGGCCCTGTGCGGCGGAAAGCTGGTTGCGATGCGAATTGAGTTGCTGGCGCAGGTCGGCCAGTTCTCCTTCGAAATTGCGGGCGTTGAAGCGGGCGTCCGCTACCGCCTCTTCCTTCGGCGCCATCAGGCGCTCCAGCTCCGCTTCCGTCGCTTCCAGCGAGCGAATCGAAGTCTTCAGCTCATCGCGCTCGGCGCTGAACTCCACGAACTTCTTGTGGCCGAGGTGGGTGTCGAGGATGCGGACATCCCCCGCAAGCGCCTGATAGCGGCGGGCCTTCGCCACTTGGCGCTTCAGCGAGTTCATGCGGCGCTCTTGCTCCGCCAGCACATCGGAGACGCGCAGCAGGTTCGCCTCGGTAAACTCCAGCTTGCGCAGGGCTTCCTTCTTCTCGCGCTTGTATTTGGTGATACCGGCTGCTTCCTCAAAGACCGCCCGGCGTTCTTCCGGCTTGGAGGAAAGGATCTGATCGATCTGGCCCTGAGCCATGATCGAGTAGGCCGTGCGGCCGATCCCGGTATCCATAAGCAGGTCGTGGATATCCTTCAGCCGGCAGAGCGTGCCATTAATCCGGTATTCCGACTTCCCGTCTCGGAAAACCCGGCGAGTTAGCGAGACTTCGTTGTAATCAACCTTGAGCGCTTCCTCGCAGTCCGCCATCGTCAGTGTCACTTCCGCCATGCCCAAAGGCTTGCGGCGCTCCGTGCCATTGAAGATAACATCCGCCATCTCCCCCCCACGCAGTGCTTTGGCCGAGGTTTCCCCCAGCACCCAGCGAATCGCGTCCACCACGTTGGACTTGCCGCAGCCGTTCGGACCGACGATGCCGGTAACGCCCTTGTGGAACTCGATCTTGGTCTTGTCCGCAAAGGACTTGAAGCCGTGGATGTCGAGAGACTTTAAATACATGCGACAGAAGCGGGTTAGAGGTTCAGCCCGGGAGGGAATCCGGACGTCCTTCACCATAACCCCGATTCCCTCCGATAAAAGCAAAGCGCAGCGATCCGACTACATCTTGTATCCCCACTGGAAAAACACCACCACCTGCTGAGATTTGTGAACTTTAAGATTTCCAAATCATTCTGCACACATGGGGACTCACTCGGCACTTGAGTTGTCCGACAGCCCTGATTCTTCTAACGCTTTCACCTACCATGTCCGATTTCCTCACCGTCTCCCGCACTGCCCACGACCAACTCGTCGAAGCCGCTTACCGCTCCCGCGGCTACACGGCGGACGAGGCTGCCGAGGGGGCCAAGCTGGCGGCGGAGGCGGCCCGCCATGGGATCCGCACCCATCACGCACTCAAGGCCTTGCACCTCGACCACCTCTTCGGCAGCGCCACCGGCGGCTGTGTCCCGGGAGCGGAGATCGAGGTGGTGGAAAGCCGCTTCGCGGCCTCTGAAACCTGGAATGCGCACCGCAAGTTGGGCCAGAGCGTGGCCTACCGTGCAATCGAGCGCTGCATCGAACTCGCCGACAAATACGGCATCGGCCAAGTCAGCGTGGACAATGCATTCCACTACCTGTGGGGGGGCGGCTACGTGATGGATGCGGCGGAGCGCGGCTACATCGCCTACACCAACTGCACTTCCACACTCGCGGAGGTTGTTCCCTTCGGCGGCAAATTCCCCACGCTCGGCACCAACCCGCACTCGTGGGGCTTCCCTACGACTGAAGCCTTGGGCTTCCCGGTGGTGAGCGACTGGGCGACCTCAACGGTGGCGATGGGTCGCGTGCAGGCGCTCAAGCGCGAGGGCAAGCAGCTTCCGCCCGGGGCGGCTGTGGACAAGGACGGTAACCCGACCACCGATCCGAACGAGGTCGTGGCCCTGCTCCCTTTCGGCGCACACAAGGGCTACGCCATGTGCCTCATCAACGAACTTTACGGCAGCCTGATCGGGGGCTCCCTCCCCACCCTTCGCGGCCGGGCCGAGAAAGCTCCCGCCGGTGAGAAGACCACCGCAGCCTTCTATTTCCAAGTGATCCATCCGGATGCGATCTCCGGCCGCAACTTCGCGAATGGCCGAGGTCAGATGGAGAACCTGGCCACGGTGCTAAAGGACATCTTCGGTCACGGCAACGAGAGCTGCGTGCTGCCCGGGCAGTTCGAGGCGGAAGCCCGCAAGCGGTCGGATGCCGCCGGCGGCCTGCACTTCACCGAAGCAGAGCTGACGGAATTCAATGACCTAGCGAAGGAGCTGGGAATCGCTGGGCTCGAACCGATCTAAGCTGACCTGCAGCTCACTCCGCGGCTTGAATCTCTTGGAAGCTCTCGCCGGGCTTCTGATAGGTATTCGAGAGGTGGTAGTTCCCCTTCCCATCGCTGAAGACGTGCTTGTAGTGAAAGGGTAGCTCCACACGGCTACCATCCGAGTCCTGATAGTCCTGCACCTCGCGGATGCCTTGGATGCGGCGGCGCTGGACCTCGTCATCGGAGCGCATGCGCTGCATGAAGGCAGCATGCTGGCGGTCGCTCATATCATTGTAGAATTCACCGCGGCGACGGATCTCCTCGGCGATGCGCTGGCCGCGCAGATTGATGATCTGCTGCCGGACTTGGGTCATCTGGTTCCACCACCGCGGAAGCGGGGCCAAGGTGTTCGCGTAGGCATACACCTGCGACTTCACACGATCGAAGTCATCCGCCGGAGCTGCGGCGCAGAGGACGATAAAGACACTCCAATTCAGCGAACGGACATGCTGGGTGCCTACCGGAGGGTAGCGTGCGTAAGAGAGGTGGATTTCTTCCATCATCGCCACGCCTTCCTCGCGATAAGAGATGGTCAGCGTGTGGATGGTATTCTCGATTCCGGGGTTGAGATTCTTCCTGGCATTCGCCTCCGCCTCCGGATGCCTCTTGTTAGAGAGCAACTCCACCGCGCTGACAGCCGGATTCGTGCGGCGGATGGTTGCCACAAGCCATTGCCCGATATCCTGCGGAGATGGGTTGCCCTGCGGAGGCATATTCGCGGACTCCAGATAGCTGAAGTGCTGCGCGGGCAGGATGGTAATCTTCTCCCGACCCGGGCCTTTGACCTGAATGGATGCTTGGGGATACGGATCGTCCACCGGCGGCCACTCGATCTTGCCCTGCGAGTTCCAAGACTCCGGAACGAGCATGCTGTAGGCGGCCACCCCGCCCATCGAGACATCGGGAAAATTCACCCGCTTGAGTCGCAGTGCTGCTTGAAGAGACTCACCCGGCGGGTCCTGCGCGGGCTCTTCCTTCCGCGGCTTCATCTCAGGGACCGCATCTACCGCCGCGAGTTGATAGCTCTTCCCTTCCATCGACAGGCTCGCCGTCTCTTCGTCTTCATCCAGGGTCGCGCGGAAACGCTTGGCCACTCCATCCACGGTGAAGTGTCCGTCCACAGTGCCCGCATCCTCCGTCTCCCTGACCGTAGCGGTGAAAGGATGGATGCCACCGCCGAATCGGATTTCTCCGGAGACGTGGGTTTCGTCTTTATCCGCCTCCAAGACCACCACGGTGACACCCTGACCACTGAAGATGTAGAGCGGCGCGGCGAAAGCCGAAACCGCACAACATAGATACAAGCTGGTGAATAAAGGGAGGATCTTCATGGAGGGAATGGGAGACAGGTATCCGTATCACTCCCGCCGGATCACCGCGACTGGAATCCCCTGCTGAAACCGGCTACCCTGCAAGTTTTGCCGCCCTAACGCAAGGTTTGCAGGCCCATGGACAGCGCACTTTCACGACACCTCTTCAAATGCCGCTGATAGTCAATATCTGCTTATCAACCATGCCAGCTGGCATGCGGGATGCGGAAGAGGTGACAGGTCGCCGCCACCTGATTCCCTGACTCACTCCCCGACATGTTCTATCCCCACCCCTCGCCGGTTGGAGTGCGCGCACTTTGTTTGCTCGCGCTTGCACTTCCCGGCCCATGCAACGCCCGGGTGCCATCTCCCGCGGACGACGGGCTGGCGCAGGTGGACGCGAGCGATCCCTCCGTGGTCGCCACTTTGATTTCCCTAGCCGGTCTTTGCCTGCTGCTGCGGCGGCGGACCTGAAGCGAAGACCCGGCTGGCAGTTTTGTCCCGGTGTGTCGAGGCAGGTGGTGCCACTCAAGTAGCACCAGGGGTGCGGTCCCCAACCCGTGGTAGGGACACCGCGGAACATGCGGGACCGCACCCGAACCGGCCGGCACGGATTCATCACGAAGAGATTGAGGCTGGAAGATAAGCCGCATAGATAAGCCGTGTGAAACTCCTCCTCGCGCTTCTCGCGCTCACCCTGCTGGCCCCTGCCGATGAACTGCAGGTGTGGACCAGCCGCAAGGGCGAGACCTTCAGCGGTAATTTTTTGGCCGTGCGTCCCGGTAAGGTTTTCGTGCGGGGACCAGACAAGAAGATCTTCGCGATCCCGATGGAGAAACTCACCGACTCTTGCTTGGCGGAGGCCGGCTACCTTCAGGACAAGCTAGGGGCTTGGGCGAGGGAGCAGGTGAATCGCAAAGCGATGAACGAAGCAAGCGCTTGGGCTGTGCTCATGCTCGCGCCCGAGGCAATCGATGGGAAGGTCTTCCTGATAAAGGCGCACGTGGAGGAGATCGTGAAGGGCAAGGAAACCGCGCTCACGAAAGGCAAGGTGAAGTTCAAGACCGAGAGCGGGATCGAAGGGCAAGCCGACTTCAAGGCTACTCCCATCGTAGTGAAGGACGATGCCGTTTACACCGGTTTCCCTGCCAATCTCCCCGATGAGGAGGTGAACCAGCGCAATGCCATCATGGTGCTCTCCACCCGCTCGGACGTGGCGCTGCAGGTGAAAGCCACGAAGGGCAAGATCGTGGGCGGCTACATGGCCACGTCCGAGGACATGGAGAAGGCGCGCGAGGAGGATGGCAAGGTGGTGGAATACGAAGCCGAGATCGTGCGCCTGCGGATGATAGTGATGGAGGAGCAGATCCGCAGCGGGGCAGCAGTGCGCGGTGGAGCCTCGCTTACCTCCGCGGATAGGAAGCCTCTAACAGTTCCTCCCCACCGCTTCACTCCCGAAGAGTTAGAAGCGATCAAAGCGGAACTCAGCTGGCTGAAAACCAAGATTCCGCATCAAGGCTTCGGTGGCTGAAACTAGCGGCGGCGGCGCCAGACCAGAAGAGCGCCCGTGAGGCAGCTCAGCAGGAAGGCGGACGGTTCCGGCACCGTCACCGGCGTCGGCAAGGTGCCTTGGAAGAGGTAGTTGTGCGCCTCGCCGCTACCGAAAAGATTTCCCGCGATCAGGTTCCCGTCGATGTTGCCGTTGTTGAAGTTCACGGTGGCACGCGGCGCCAAGATGCTTCCTTGGATGCCCACACCGCCGAGGTCCAGCGAGGTGGCATCAACGAAGTTATAAATGACGTTCTGCCGGCTCACAGTGCCACGACCGTCGTTGTTGATGTCCCAGAAGCTGAAGCCCATCTGGAACATTCGGCTGTAGTCGCCGGTCACGTTGACGAGTACCGTTGAGCCGGAGGGAGCATCGATCGCCAGCGTATTAGTGGAGGCCAGAGCCGCACCGCTCAGAGTGAAGATGTTCAGGTCGGAGTTCGAGCCGCTGAGATAGATGCCACCCCAAGCTTGGACCGCGGTATTGCCGGTGGACGCTAGGCCGCCCCAGTAGGAGGAGGCATTGAGAAGGTAGCTGTTGGTCGTATTGAAATCGACCGCGCTGCCATGGGTGATCGAGCCACGGGGCACGCCGAATCCGCCGGATAGGGTGCCGCCGTGGACAAGATTGCCGTATTGGACTTCCCCGTTCATAACGAGATTTCCGCCCACAACGAGCGAGTTCCCGGCACTGGAGGGACTAGAACTGAAACTACTACCGACGCCGTAGCCGTTCAGCGTCGCATTGCCTGCGACTGCCACCCGGCCTTCGGCATCGGTGTTTGATTCGTTCATCGTGCCGAGCACGTAAACGTTATAATTGGAGGCGACGGACAGGGTGGTCGCATGGAGCGCCGCGCTGCTCGCAAGGAGCAACGCCAAAACAGGGGATTTCACGGGGGTAAAACAGCAGGGGTGACACCGCGCAGGGTGAGATGCGCGCGGCAGATGGCCGTTTTTGCCCCTGCATGTTTTGCAGGTAAAGCGGAATCAGTTAAGAAATCCTAAACTTCGTAAAGCCACGTAATTGCATGATGCAGCGATACTTACGTGATCACGTAGGTCTAAATCGCTGCCAGGCTCGCTGCGGCAACCGCTTGTCCGTGGCGCTTCGTTTTCTCGTCCGGCACTACCAGCTTGATTCTCAATTCGGGAAACTCGGTCATGAGCACTTTCTCCGCTTCGGCGATGATGATGGTGCCCCCTTCGCCAGAGGTCACGCGGCCTAGGATGAGTAGATTGCGGATTTCATAGAAGTCCGCGTAGTGAGCGATGGCATAGCCGAAGCAGGTGCCGATGGTTTCGTAGATCTTCCGTGCCCGCTCGTCGCCGGCCTTCATGGCCGTCTGCACTTCCACCAACTGCTCGGGGAACGGCATGTTGCCGAACTCGAATCCGGCAAGCCGCGCCAGACGCGCCACTCCCTGCTGCGAGAAGAACTGCACCCCACAGCCTTCATCGCCGCTCCATTCGTCCAGAGGTCCGTTCTCGCGGTAGTCCACCGGCGCGAAGGCGAGTTCGTTTAACCATGGACGGATCGAGCCGTTCGAATCCACATAGCCTGCCGCTTCACTCGTGCCCATCGCCACGCCGAGCACGGCATTCTCGTTGAGCGCCATCGAGCCGGCAAGGGCGGTCACTTCGCCGTCATTGACGACCTCGAAAGGGATTCCTTCCCAGCGCTCCTTCAATTCGAAGAACATCTTGCGGATCCGCAACTCGAAGTCCGCCTCGCTCACGCCGCGGAAGAGCGATGCGGCCCTCACCTCGTTATTCACGTAAACTCCGGCAGAGCTGCCGCCGATAGCATCCACACGCGGGAGATGGGCGGCGGCACGCTTGAGGGAATCCTGCACTCCCTCGATGTGATAGTCCGGATCGCTCTGGAAATAGGGATCCCACACCACCTCTTCCGAGAACACGACTTCACCGTCGATCATCGCCGCGCACTTGCGGTCGGATCCACCGAGATCGAAGCCGATGCGGCAGCCGCCGAGGTGACGCCCCAGCGCGATGGCGTCCGCCGATTCAGAAGGAAGCTCGCCGCGTGTGGCCACGCTGAAAGACAGGGGCTCGCCGAAAATCTTGCCGCCGATGAAATTGCTATCGAATTCACGTGCTCCAGCCGGACCGTAGATCGCGGCCAGTGCCGGTACCAGCTCCGGCGCGCCCGAGATCAAGACGCGGCTGCCGCCCTTCTGCCACAGCAGGAACTTCAGGACGCGCTCCACGTAGCGGAGCGTGCTCCCGAAGTGCTCCACCGTATCCGGCAAGATCGGCGAGGACCAGCGGAAGGCGGTGCCGTCTGCACGAACCAGAGCCAGATCCAACTCGCGGCTGTCCGAACGCTCTTGAGCAGAGGTGCGGTAATTCCGATTCCAAAGAACGGCGGGAACAAATGAGGGATCGAGAACCGGAACGCAGGCCATCGGAGAATCGGTAACGCAGGGAGAAGACGCCGTCATGAGTGATTTCACGCAGTCAGGGCCAATTCCTGCCGGAATGGAATGATTTAATGCGAATCAATACCTCCAATTTGCGAAGTGTAGTGACAGGATCGAAACATCTGCCGGGAATCTTGTTGCAAATCCATCTCAATTGCCGACTCTAACCGCGATGGCGCTTGCCAAAGCCAACGATCTCCACGCCGACAGCTTGCTCAGCTTGAGCCAAGCTCAGGTCGGCTGTGACTTCAGAATCAAGGCATTGAATGGCCCTGCCTGCGACCAACTGCGCAACCTCGGTTTTTGTGAAACCTTGCAGGTCAGGAAGCTGGCCGACGGTCGCAATCTGATCTGCTCCGTCTGTGGCACGCGCCTCGCGCTGAGCCGCGAATTGGCCAGCCAAGTGATGGTGGCTGTTGCCTGATTTTTTACGATGTCCGGTTCACTCGAAACCGTCGCCCTCGCCGGCAACCCCAACGCCGGGAAAACCACGCTTTTCAACGCCCTCACTGGGGCCAACCAGCGCACCGGCAACTATGCTGGCGTGACGGTTGACCGGAAATCCGGTGAGATGTTCACGCCGCACGGGAAGAAGCTGCGCCTTGTCGACTTGCCCGGTTGCTACTCTTTGGATGGCGGCAGTCCCGATCAAGAGATCGCCCGGAAGACCTTGCTGGGCGAGATCGAGGGCGAGGCTAGGCCGGACCTTGTCGTCTGCGTGGTCGACTCCTCCAACCTCGAGCGTCACCTGGTTCTCACGCTTCAGGTGATCGAAACCGGCCTACCGGTGGTCATCGCGCTGAACATGGTGGACGTGGCGGAGAAGGCGGGACTGAGACTGGACCCGGCCAAGCTCTCCGAAGAACTGGGCGGCGTGCCGGTGGTACCGATCCAGGCGAATGCGAACAAGGGCATCGTGGAGCTGAAGCAGGCTCTCCGGCATCCCTTCCCCCACCCTGCGGACACGCCGTGGAAGAGTGGTCTGGATGAAACCCTGGCGGATCGTCGTCTGGCTCATGTGATCCAGACTTGCGAAGTGGCGGCCCGTCGTCCGGACGGCCATAGCTCCACGCTTTCGGACAAGATCGATCGCTTCGCCCTTCACCCGGTATTCGGCTGGATCGTCTTTGCGGCGGTGATGTTCTGCGTATTCTGGACCATCTTCTCGATCGCGGATGTGCCGATCGGCTGGATCGAGGACGGCACCGGAGCGGTGAAGGAATGGCTCACCGGGAAGATGCCGGATGGCGACCTGCGCTCGCTGTTGGTGGATGGCATTGTCGCGGGTGTGGGCGAAGGCGTACTGGTCTTCCTGCCGCAGATCATCATGCTCTTCTTCTTCATCGGCCTGCTGGAGAGCTCCGGCTACATGGCCCGGGCCGCCTTCCTGATGGATGGCGTGATGGCCAAAGCGGGTTTGAGCGGAAAGGCTTTCCTACCGCTGCTGAGTTCCTTCGCCTGCGCCTTGCCGGGAATCATGGCCACCCGCACCATTGACTCCGCGAAGGAGCGGCTGACCACCATCTTCGTGGCACCGTGGATGAGCTGCTCCGCACGCCTTCCGGTGTATCTCACTCTGGTTCCCCTGCTGCTGGTGGGCATGACCAGTCTACAGCAGGCCCTGATCTTCTCGGCCATCTATGTGCTCGGTGCAGTGACCGCCCTTGTGGTCGCCCGTATCCTGCGCGGCAGACTCGGCGAGGATGCCACGCCGAGCCACTTCCTGCTGGAGCTGCCACCCTACCGCGCGCCGCAGTGGAGCTACATCTTCCGCCACATCGCCGGTCGTGCCGGTGCCTTCCTGAAGAATGCGGGCACCATCATCCTGGCGATCTGCATCATCCTCTGGGCGCTGAGCACCTATCCGAAATCCGACTCGGAAGATCCTGCGGAAGTCCTCGCGCACAGCGCCATGGGACGAATCAGTGCGGTCGTAGAGCCGCTGGTGAAGCCGCTGGGCTTCGACGGCCGCACCGGCACCGCCATCATGACCTCCTTCGCCGCGCGCGAGGTCTTCACCTCGACCATGGGCCAGCTCTACCACGTGGAGGAGAGCGAGGATGAGGATGAGAACTACAGCCGCATCCAGAACGCTCTGGCCGCTGCAACTTGGCCGGACGGGAGCAAGATGTTCACCCTGCCGGCTCTGCTCGCGCTGATCGTCTTCTACATGTACGCGCTACAATGTTTGCCGACGACCGCCGTGGTGGCCCGTGAGGCGGGCTCGTGGAAATGGGCGATCGGCCAGTTCATGTTCATGAGCGCCTTCGCATGGCTGGCCGCATTTGCAGTCTTCCAGATCGGGTCTTTGTTGTGAGATGAACGATTGGCAAACATGGGCGGCTCTCGGGGCCGTGGTGCTCGCCACCCTCTTCCTGGTGCGCCACGCCACGCGCGGAAAGGGCAAGAAGAGCTGCGGCCACAATTGCGGCTGCGGTAAAAAAGAAGGGATCTAAAGCGCCCCTCACTTCTTCCCGACCGGCCCGATGTAGCGCTTCGCCACCACCACGTTGTCGAAGCTCACCACATTTACCGGATTTTTGGTCCAGAGCTCGGTGATATAGCTTTCGAGTGTCAGCGCATTCGCCTTCAGCGACTCGGTCTTCCGCCAATTGATCCCGCGCCAGTGTCCTTGGAGTGCGCCATTGATCCAGAAGGCCTGCTCTCCATCCGGCTCCCCCGGGGTATTGTGCTTCAACATGAACTCCACGCAGATCCAACGATCCTTGGGTATCAGGTCCGCGGTCGGCACGGCGAAGGAGTTGCCCCAGTAGTTCCCGTCCCTCGATACGTCCATCTCGTGCCAGTAGCTGTAGAAGTTCCAGCGTCCCGGTGCCGCGAACTTCCCCCAGTTACCCCACGGCTCGATCGCGGTGGAGAAGCGATCGCTTCCATCCGGCTTCTTGCCCGCGCCACCGAAGCCGCTCCACTTCTCCCCTCCCCTCAGTCCCTTGTTCGCTCGCAGGGTTACGAAGTGATGCACATAGCCGCAGCCCGCATCGAAGCGCGTGTAGAAGCGGATGAAGACGATATCCGCCGGCTCGAACCACTTGGTAAGACCTCCGCCGGTATCCGATGCCAGATGGGCCTCCACCCGCAGGCAGCGCTCCCCCAAGCCCGATCCCGCTCCTGAAAAGGAGAGCACCTTGCCGTCCTTGTTGCCGATTTCGTCCCACGCCTTCCCTAGGCCGCCGCTCTCGAAATCATCGCTGAAGATCACCTCGGGATTATTGGCGATCCCCTTGTCCTCAGGATAGGCTGCCGCCAGCCCCTGGCCCGAGGGCAAGCCGCCGGTGGCGGCAAGGTTCGCTTTCCCTCCCGGATCCCCGCCCGCTCGGAGCGAGACAGGCAGGGCCAACATTACCAGAATGACGGGCTTAAAGAACATGGGCCGATAGGTATCTACCTATCGGCCCATGCCTGAATTACAACAATCGGAGATCCGATCGCATCACGGGGTCACGATCTCGGGCGCCGGGCGCTTCTTGGGTGCCGGATCCTTGCCCTTCTGCGCTTCGAGCCACGCAACCACATCGCGCAACTCGGCAGGCGAGAGAATCGCCCCCATCGGCGGCATGGCGGAGACCGGCGGCAGCATGGACTCGAAGTCGCTCTTCTTCACCCGCAGCACCTTGCCGCTGCTATCCACATCCACATGGTCCGCGGTGTCCGAAAGCACGATGCCCGAAACGGTTTTCCCGCCTTTGAGCGTCACCGTCGTGATTCCGAAACCTTCCGCCACCTTCGCGCCGGGATTGACCAGAGACTCGAGGAAGAACTTCGCATCACCCTTCTTGCCGATGGCTTCAAGGTTCGGGCCGGCATCGCCGCCGCCGTGACCACCACCCGCAGCATGGCAGCGCATGCACTGGGCAGCCGGTTGCGATTCGAAGATCTGCCCGCCCTTCTTGGCATCGCCACCCTGCAGCGATCCGAGATAGGGTGCCAGCGGATCTTGGGAAGCGGCGAGCGCCGCCTTGTAGGCTTCCAGCGATGACTTCACCGCCGGCTCCGTGCGCTTGGCAGCAGCATCGAGCAACTCCAAAGCGGAGGGAGAGACGCCCGAGCTCGCCTTCAGCTTGTCGAGCGCGTCGGTGAACAAGCTATCGATGCCGGGGCCTTGCAGGGCAGCGGCGACCTTCCATGCTTCTTGCTGACGGTGAGCATTCGCATGCGAGGTTGCGGCACGCACCGCCTTGAGAGCGGCTTCCGGACTGGTCGCAGCGAGGCGCTTCACCGCGCCGATGGCGAGATCGTCGTCCTTGCCTCCCGCCAGTTCAGCCAGCAGGGAATCGAGTCCCTCCGGCTTGCGGGTGGAGTAAAGCTCAAGCGCTTCCGAGCGGGCCGCCCCCGGCAGGCTGGAGTTCATCACCAGCCCCTTGAGCGCGCCATTATCCACGGAGGAAAGGTCGAGCTTGTAGGTCTTCAGCAGCGCAATGGAGGGCTCTGCCAGCTTGCCATCCAACTTGAGTAAGCCGGTCAAGGCCGGGTTCAGCACCGCGGTCACCTTCGCGGCATCCCGCTCGGGCAGCGGCGCGACGCGCCCCAGCGATTGATCCACCAGCGGCGGCTTGCTCCAGATGCCGATCAGGCGCAGCGCTTCTTCGCGGGCATAGGCCGGAGCCTTGGGATCGAGCACCACGTTGAGCACGCGCTTGAGATTGGCATCGTCGCCCAAGCGGAAGGCACTATGAAGCAGACGGCGCCAGTCCATCTGCGTGAGATTCGCCGGCAGTTCGTCGAGCAATGCTGCCACCGCCGGGCGCACTTCCTCGATGCCTGCGTCATGAATGCCCCGCAAGGCTTCACGCGCCACCTTCGCATCGTCATCGTGCAGGAACGCGGCGATCTGCGGGTCCTTCATCTTGCGCAGCGCGATCACGGCGGCGAGACGCACGGCAGGATCTTCATGCTGGTTCAGGGCGGAGATCTTCCGAGGATCTCCGAATAGGGTCAGAGCATAAGAACCTGCGTGGCGGATGTAGGGATCCTGGTTCTTCTCCAGCATCTCCCAGATGAAAGGCATCGCGGCACCCACCTTCATCTTGCCCGCCGCAATCGCGGCAAAACCACGCACACGCAGGGACTCATCGGTCAAGAGCTTGGCGAAAGGAACATTCGGATCCTCAAGCCCCGATTCACCGATCACCTTGATCGCCTGTGCCCGCACTTCAGGATCGGAATCGACCACAAAGGGCAGGATCAGCTTGAGCGCTTTCTCGCGCACATCCTTCCCGGCAATCGCCACAAACTCATCACCGCTCGATGGCAGCACCGCGGAACCGCGGCGTGCGATGATGCCCAAGCCCCAAACCCCGTGCAAACGGGTGATCGTGTCCTTGCCTTCCTTCGCCACCTTGCCCAGCACTTCCATGCCATCGGGCTTGCGGGTGAGGGCGAGTTGGGCCCGGGTGCGCACGCGCATGTCCGCATGCGAGAGCAGTTTTTCAAGGCCCGGCGACGGACGCTTCTCGAAGCCACGCTCGATGATCTCGGCCGTTTCAGCCGCTTCCTCGGCGCGGAACATCTTGTCGGCGTTCAGCGAGTAAACGCGACCGTCCTGATGCGATTCCCAGCCACCGATAAAGTCGGTCACGTAGAGATTGCCATCCCACGAGTATTCCACGTCGGTCACGGCCGCACCCCAGTTGAGCTGGCGCGAGTCGGTCATGCGCATCCCTGCACCGGAGCGCTCGACCTTGAAGGACCAGATCCCGGAGTTTGCAGCGCCGCCACGATAGTCGCAGATCAGGAAGCGACCCGCTTCGCTCTCGAGGAAACCCGTGCCCGGATGATAGGTCAGGCCCGAGGGGCCGGAGGTCAGGTTCGCCACCGGCGGCACGATGTACGAGGGCTGCTTGTCATTCAGCGGGGCCCACATCATCTCTTCCATCCAGCGGTTCACCGGATGCTCCTCCATGCCGATCTGGCGGTGGAAACTGTGCAGTGCCTGGTGATCCATGGTCCAACCGGAGTCGGCACCTTCCATCACGTAGACGACGCGAGCTTGGTCGCCTTGGTCGGAGTTGTTGTCCACGGAGATGGCGTTGCCATACTCGTCGAAGGCGAGCTCCTTCGGATTGCGGAGGCCGGTGTGGATGACTTCGAAATTCGAGCCGTCGGGATCGAAGCGGAAGACGCAGCCTTGGTCGGGCATCTCGTAATGCTTCCCTTCCTTGGTAGTAAGGTTCATGCCGCGGTCACCGAGCGTGCCGTAGATGCGGCCGTCCGGTCCGAGCGCGAAGCCGTTCAAGTCGTGACCGGAGAAGGACACGCGCACGCCGAAGCCGTCGAAAAGCACCTTGCGCTCCTCGGGCTTGTCGGCCTTGCCATCGCCGTCCTTGTCCCGCAGCACCCAGATGTTCGGGATGCAGGCCATGTAGACGGTGCCCTCGTATTCAAAGACACCGGCGGCAGGACCATCGAGCAGATCGTTGAAGCCATCGGAGAAGATCGAGGAGTTCGCGGATTTCCCGTCTTCGCCGGGAGTCGAGAGCACCCGCACCTTGTCGGCAATCTCGGTCAGGAACTTCAGCGAGGCTTTCTCGGACTTGCCCTGCCACTTCTCATGCATCTTGCGGCGGTCGGCCGTGGTGCGTGCGGAGATGTCATCCAAGTACCAGTAGAGGTGATCGCGGTTGTCCGGCACGCCGTGACGGAAACGGTGCGTCTCGGTCACGTAGATCTCGCCCTTCTCGCCGAAAGCCAAGGCGGTCGGAGAGGTCACGCCGCCGTTTTTGTAGTCCGCCACGATCTTCACCTTCGTGCCTACCGGCACGGTCAGGCCGCCAATCACATCGCTCGCGACGAGCCCCGCCATGTGCGGCTTGCCTCCCTTCGTCGGCGGCGGGAACTTCTGGTTCGCGTAGTCCGTGATGAGGAAGTGGTCCGCGGCGATCACGCCCCAGCCTCCTGTCACCTCGTCGTAGATGCGGATCTGGGCACTCTTGCCCTTGTATTGGGTCACATCCCAAACCTGCGTGCGAAATTGGAGCGAGCCTTCGCCCGTCGCATCAAGCACGGCCTTCCCATCGACAATGAGCTGCACGCCCACTTTACCCGGGTGCTTGCCGCCCGCGATCAGGAAGCAGATATAGTTCTCGGTGATCTTGAACTCAGGCGAGGTCAGCGAACCCGTCGCCACATCGCCACCATGCGCCGAGCATGCGACCGAATCCTGGGCATAAGCCGTGAGCGGTGCCGTCAGTCCGTCGATCTGCGCGCCGCTGGGTGCCAGGCCGAAGGCGGTTCCCTCGACCTTCCAGTCGCCGTAACCGTCGCCCTCGAAGGCCTGCAAGACCTTCGTGGCGGCCAAGGAGGAGCCGGTGGCAAAGAGCAGCCCGGAGGCGCAGAGCAATGGGATTCTCATCGCCGGAAACGCTAGCGACAGACGGGGGCTTGGCAATGATCCATGGCGGCGGGTTTTCTCCGGGTGTGACATGAGCCGGGGAAACGCCGGGGAAGCCCGGATCTTTCACAGATGACGCGGCGGGAATGCCGGGATTGCACGAAATTCCACCCTCTTTTGCACCCTCGCCATCGACAGCAAAGAGCCCCTCACCTTCACAGCGATGGGGCGGGAAGGGAGATTTCCCGGCAGCCCGGCAAGCATCCCATCAGCCCACCTTCCGCGCATGCTCACCGGAACAATCCGCACAGAGAACCGCTCCTTCGTGAACGCCCCCCTCCGAAGCGAGGACAATCTTACTCCCGCATCTGCCGCACTTGCTTCCCGCGATCTGCTTAAACTCCGGATCATCCGGGGGAACTCCAACCGCATCTTCTCTCCGGCCGATTACCTTCGATGGTGCGAAAAGGAATGCTATACCCATCAGCGAACCGAGAAGCGGAATAATCAGCAGAAAACCAAACCAGAGCGGCCAATCGCAATCCCTGAGCCGCGGCCAAATCACCAAGAGCAGCAAGATGGGTAGCGAGCACAATACCAAGCCGACTTCGACCTCCTCAAGAATCCGGTGCGTGGACCAGAAGCTGTGCACATACATGAGGACGGCATAAGGAAGTCTAGTGAGCCTGTAGCTGAACATGAGCAGGGGCGCTTCGAAACCACCATGATCCGATTGAGCGAAAGGACAAGAACTAGAAAGCACGGCCCCTTCCGGGGCCGTGCTCAGTGGAAACTGAATTGGCGGGAGATCAATCCATCGCCTTGATGATCGCGTCGCCGAACTCCGAGCACTTCACTTCCTTCGCGTCGTCCATGAGGCGGGCGAAGTCGTAGGTGACGGTCTTGGAGCCGATGGCGCCGTTCACGCCCTTGATGATGAGGTCGGCAGCCTCGGTCCAGCCGAGGTGGCGGAGCATCATTTCGCCGGAAAGAATCACGGAACCGGGGTTTACCTTGTCCAGGTTGGCATACTTCGGTGCGGTACCGTGAGTAGCCTCGAAGATCGCGTGGCCGGTGACGTAGTTGATGTTACCGCCGGGAGCGATGCCGATGCCGCCGACGCAGGCGGCGAGGGCGTCCGAGATGTAGTCGCCGTTCAGATTCAGCGTGGCCACCACGGAGTATTCCGCCGGGCGGGTGAGAATCTGCTGCAGGAAGGCGTCGGCGATGACGTCCTTGATGATGATGCCTGCGCCGCGCTTGCCTTCCGGGATCTTGCACCATGGGCCGCCGTCGAGTTCCACCGCGCCGTACTCCTTTTTGGCCAGCTCGTAGCCCCAGTCACGGAAGCCACCTTCGGTGAACTTCATGATGTTGCCCTTGTGGACGAGGGTCACGGAGTCCTTCCCTTCGGCGATCGCGTATTCGATCGCGGCTCGCACGAGGCGCTCGGTGCCTTCTTCCGATACCGGCTTCACACCGTAGCCGGCGGTTTCCGGGAAGCGGACCTTCTTGGCCAGCGCGGGATACTTCTCGCTCAGGAACGCGCCAAAGGCCTTCGCCTCATCGGTGCCGGCCTTGAATTCGATACCGGCGTAGATGTCCTCGGTATTCTCACGGAAGATCACCATGTCGGTGAGGTCCGGGCGCTTCACCGGGCTCGGCACACCTTCGAACCAACGCACCGGGCGCAAGCAGACATAGAGATCGAGAATCTGGCGCAGGGCCACGTTCAGCGAGCGAATGCCACCACCAACCGGAGTAGTCAGCGGGCCCTTGATGCCGACGAGGTATTCGTCGAAGGCCTTCAGGGTGTCGTCCGGGAGCCACGCCTTGCCGAGATCGGAGACCTTGTCCTTAAAGAGATCGTAGGACTTCTCGCCAGCCAACACTTCGAACCAGGAGATCTTGCGCTTGCCACCGTAGGCTTTCTCGACCGCGGCATCGAACACCTTCTGCGAGGCCTTCCAGATATCCGGGCCAGTGCCGTCACCTTCGATGAACGGAATGACGGGCTGATCCGGAACGTTGAGGATGCCATCCTTGATGGTGATCTTGTCTCCGGCGGGCGGGGTCAGGTGTTCGTAAGCCATGGTGTCTGAAAAATCCGGGCGGAGTGAACAAGGCCAATGGGGTGCCGTCAAAAGCAATCCAAGCCTGAGAGCCATGATCCCTTTGCCTGCTATCACCTGCGGATCGATTGTGAATAACTTGGGAAAAGGCTCCTAGCTCCCTGCCCTCCCACAAAGCAAGCCACGCGCCAGGAAAAAGTGGCCCGTGTCATGGGCTGGAAAATGCCGATCCGTGACAAGGACCGTCGGGAAACTCTTGTTCACCACGAAAAACTGTTGGGGAGCCGCGACAAAAGCACCCAATCGACTCACTCTTAATCACTTGAAATGTTACAAGAGCGTTACACACGGATTATACCCAAGTTATTCACAAGGTTTCACGGCTCTTTTTGAGGTGATTTCTTCGTGGTTCCGGCAGTTCTGCGGGGGCATTTCGGACGCCGATGCGGCCTCCAAGGCAGGATCCAGCCGATTGTGAATAACATGAGGATTACTCCCCGTGGCCGGAATCCTCAAAAAGAACGTCGCGACAAAGCCGCGCCGGTGCGGGCCGGTCCTCCGCCAGTGAGAATCCGCAGGACGCCTCCGATCACCTTTGCCACCACCACGAAGACCGCGACGAAACACGCCACAACCGCCAGCAGGACCACGGCGACAATCCCCAGCAAAACCCACAGTGGCCACCAGCGGCGATCAAAAGTCACCACCCGGCCACGCATCGAGCGCCAAGCATCTTCCGCCCGGCTTTGGGCGGATTGCCGGGGCTGCGGCGGCGGAGGCGCGGGGCTTCCGTCGATCTCCAGAACTTCGGCTTCGATGATATCGGGCACGGCGCTCATCCTCGCCGATCCTCCCGCCGGGGCAATTCGAAGTTTACCCGGAAGTTGGAAGCGGGTCCGCTTTGGGCATGACGCCCTGCAGCGCTCGCGCTATGTCCAAGACACTGGATATCCATGAAACGAGTCACCGGCATTGGCGGAGTCTTCATCAAGGCCAAGGACCCAGAGGCATTGGGGAGTCGGTACAAGCGACACCTCGGGATCGACATCAAAGAATGGGGCGGCTTCACCTTTCACTGGCACACGCCGGAGGAGCCTAATCCCCACGGAGCCACCGTGTGGGGTCTCTTCAAGGAGGACAGCAGCTACTTCGGAGCGGGCAGCGCGCCCTTCATGATCAACTACCGTGTCCACGATCTGGCATTTCTGTTAGACGCCCTGCGCCGCGAGGGCTGTGCGGTCGAGCCGAAAACCGAGGACTCGGAATACGGGAAATTCGGCTGGGTCACGGATCCGGAGGGGAACCGTGTGGAGCTATGGGAGCCGCCGCCGGGGCCTGCGGCGGATTGAACGATCAACCCTTGATCTCGAGCAGCATCTGCGGGTTGTTCGGGAATTTCTTCACGAAGTAGAGCAGGCGCTCCATTGCCTCCACCGGGCGGTGGCCCGAGAGGCCGCGGCGAATCAGGTGGATCTTGTGCAGCATATGCTCGGGCAGCAGCAACTCTTCGCGCCGCGTGCCGGATTTGAAGATGTCCACCGCAGGGTAGATGTAGTTCTCCGCGATCTTGCGATCCAAGACGAGCTCCATGTTACCGGTGCCCTTGAACTCTTGGAAGATCGCTTCATCCGCCCGGCTGTTCGTCTGGATCAGCGCCGTGGCGAGAATCGTCAGCGAGCCGGCCTCGCGGGTATTGCGCGCGGCGGCAAAGAGGCGACGCGGCACTTCCAGCGCACCCACCGTAATGCCACCGGTGCCGATGCCGCGGCCGTGCTGGCGGGCACCACCATTGTAGGCGCGGGCCAGACGCGTGATCGAATCCATCAGCAGGAAAACATGGCGACCGGACTCCACAAGACGCTTCGCACGCTCGATGCAAAGCTCCGCGATGCGGCAGTGGCTGCGGGCACCTTCGTCGTTCGAGCTGGCGTAGATCTCGGCACCCGGAAGGGTACGGCGGAACTCCGTCACTTCTTCCGGCCGTTCGTCCACGAGCAGGATCATCAGGTGCAGCGATTCATCGTGCAGCTCGCGCACGGCTTCCGCGATGTGCAGTAACAGAGTGGTCTTGCCCGAGCGCGGCGGTGAAACGATCAGGCCGCGCTGGCCGCGACCGACCGGTGCCATCAGGTCCAGTGTGCGCGTGGTGAAACGCTCCGGCGTGGTCTCGAAGCTGATCCGCTTGTTCGGGTTCACCGCCTTCAGTTCCTCGAAGGCCGGCAGCCGCTTGGCATCTTCCGGACTGAGATCGTTGATGGCGGTCAACTCGACCAGTTGCTGGCCCCGCGATCCATCTTGGGCGAGACCGTGAATCCATACACCGGGGCGCAGACCGTAGCGGCGCACCATCTCCGGCGAAACAAATACATCGTCGCGCGCTTGCTCAAAGTTCTTTGAAGGCACGCGCAGGAAGCCGAAGCCCTTCGGCGCGAGTTCCAGCATGCCGTTCACTTCGACCTTCGGGCCTGTAAATGCCGGTGCTTTCTCGACCGGCTCGGAACCACCTTGTCGCTCGGCACGTTCCTGACGATCACGACGGTCACCGCGCTCTTGGCGCTCCCCGCGGTCCTGGCGTTCGCCTTGGACTTCACCACCGCCGGAGCGACCTTCGCGTTCGCGCTCACGGCGGCGTTTGCGACGACGCTTGCGACGCTCGCGATTTGCCTCGGTGCGATCGCGGGATCCACCTTCCTGCGGCTGTCCCCCGCCTTGGTGGCGATTCTGCTCGCCGGGATTCTCACGAGGCTCACGGTTTTCACGAGGCCCACGCTCCTCCCGCTGGGCGACCCGTCCCCCGCCGGGCACGCGGCCGAAGGCAGTCGGACGATTCTCACCTAGAGTGGACTCCTGCGGGGCAGGCGCTTCCACCGGGGCGGAGGCCCCCTTCGCGGCGGGCTTCTCCTCGCGTGCTACGGGAGCGGCGGGCTCTGCGAGCGGGAAAGATTTCTCCTCGGAGGCCACCGCCTTCTTGCGAGCCGCCTTCTTGGCTGGCTTCGGTGTCGCCTCAACGGGCACGTCGAGCAACGGCAGCACGGCTTGAGTCGGCGCTTCCTCCGCGGCTTTCGCCTTCGCCACCTTTTTCGTAGCTGCCTTCTTTGCGACGGCTTTCTTCGCGACAGCCTTTTTGGCGGCTTTCTTCGCGGCCTTCTTCGCAGCGGGCTTCGGTTCGGAGGATGAGGTGTCCGCGGCGGATTCGTAGCCGGCGGTGTCCTGGGGCGTATTATGGCTCATTCAAAAAAGGGGCGGCGCCGGCGATAGGTTTGACCGGCAGGCTTATGAGTCGAGGGCGACGAGGACTTCCTCGGCCACTTCGAAATTGGTGAAAACATTCAGGGTGTCGTCGTAGGCATCCAGCAGGTCGTAGAGTTTCATGACCTGCCGTGCGATCTCGGGATCGGCGACGACGGAGGGATTCTGGGGGACGGAAACGAGCTTCTCGGAAGCGATGTGGAAACCCGCGCCGCGCAATTCCCCGGCCACGGCAGCCAGCTCGGTCGGGGAGGTGTAGACCACGTGCTCGCTTTCATCGCTCTGCACGTCATCCGCACCGGCGAGGATCCCGGCCTCCATCATGCGGTCCTCATCAATGCCGTCCGCTGCGATCCGGATCTCGCCTTTGCGGTCGAACTGGTAGGTCACGCTACCGGGGGTGGCGACGCTACCGCCATTCTTGGAAAAAATCGTGCGGATATCGGCCGCGGTACGGTTCAGGTTGTCGGTGGCGGCTTCGATCAGGAATGCCACACCGGCCGGGCCGTATCCTTCGTAAGTGACCTCCTGGATTACCTCGCCTCCGAGCTCGCCCAGACCCTTCTTGATCGCGCGGTCGATGTTGTCCTTCGGCATCGAGACGGCCTTGGCATTATCGACGGCGGCGCGGAGACGGGCATTCATGCCGACGTCGCCACCTCCGGCACGGGCTGCGAGCGCGATTTCATGGGCGCACTTGCTGAACACCCTGCCTTTGATGACATCGACGCGAGCCTTGATGTGCTTGACCTTCGACCACTTGTTGTGACCAGCCATTCGCTTGGGATGCGGGAAAACGGGGAAAGAGCGGGAGCAGGACGATGCGCGGCGGCGCGTGCCACTTCCCTGTTAGGAAAGACGTGAACGGATTTCGGGGTACGACGTGACCGGGTATGGGGAATCCTTGCCAGTTGCGAGACCGTCGCGGCAGGGGGTTCAAACCCGGGGGCGGCTGCAACATTCGCAACTGCCAACGTCCATTGGACAGAACGAAGTTTGCTCCTAGTTCCGCATTTGGCAACCCAAAATTTCCCTAGGGAAATGCGGGATTCCGCGCATCCCGGGGACAGATTTCTTTTTGAAAATCGATCCTTGGAGATACCTCCGGCCTAAAATTCCAATTTTACTTCGACGTCTCTTCCGCGACTTCTCCCAGGATCGCCAAGCGGCAGTTCGCGTGTTCCCACATCGGGCGCGAACCATGATCAAGCCCCTCGGCTTCGACCCTCTTCCACGAGAGTGCCCACGCTTTCGTCTCCGCCAATTGCCTGGCCTCCTCATGGCAATTCCTGCCGCGCTCGATGCGGGTCGGCCCCTGTCGCATCGCCCGCTTGCCGGTCGAGAGATCCTTGAGGCCCACATCGCCGGTACCGAGATACAGCGTCAACGGGGCCGCCAGGTAGCGCCGGAGCGCAGTGTCGGATGCTAACTCATCCGGCAAACCGCCGAAGCCATAAGGATAGGCCTGATCGCGGTCCGGAAAAATCAGCGAACCCGGATTCACGAGGACCATCCGCTTCGCCTCATTCGGATACAGCGCCGCCATACGCCCGAGGAACTGTGCACCGGCCGAGTGGCCCACGAGGTAGTATGGCAAGTCGCGCCCCTCACGCTCGAAGACCTGCGCGAGCAGCGGCGCGAGATAGTTGAAGGTCCATTGCGCCTTCGGTTGAAGCTTGCCTTTCCTCATCACTCCCCCCTCCTGATAGGCCTCGACATCAAAGCGTACGCGGTCGAACTCCGGCACGACGAGCAACATGCCAGCCTCGTGGCGAGCTCCCGCGCTCCATCGCGATAACCCTCCGCATTCCGGCTCGCACCGTGAAAGAGAACCAGCAGAGGGCCGCTGGCGTAATTCGCAGGTCGATGCCCGTAGACTTGGATCGGCAACCCGCCGTGCTGGCATTCGAACTGGAAGTCGCCTTCCTGAATCTTTTCCACCGCATGTGCCGGAGCCGGACCATCTCTCGCCACGGTTGGGAGAGCCGCAGCCAGCCATGCAGCGCCTATCGCGATGCCGCACAGGGGCTTGAACGCGTGAAGGGGCGAGGCAGCAGATGGACACTTCGGCATCCCCGTCTTACCCCGCAGCATCGCCGATCTATCAGATCATCATGCCAAGCCCACGGCCTTGCGCACGCGGTCGATCACCGGCGCGGCAGCAGCACGTGCCTTCTCAGCGCCCTGTGCCAAGACCTGATCGACGAAGCCTGGATCTGCCAGCAACTCGGCACGCCGCACGCGCATGGGCTCGAAGCGGGCTTCGTAGGCTTCCAGCAGGCGCTTCTTGAAGTCACCATAGCCGATACCGCCGCGGTCATAGTCGGCCTCCATCGCGGCCACTTGCTCGTCATTCGCCATCAGACGATAGAGTGCGAGCAGTGTGGAATTCTCCTTCGGCTTCGGTGCCTCGAGCGCCGTCGCGTCGGTCACGAGCTTCTTCATGATGAGCTTCTTCGCCTCGCCCTCTTCGGCGAAAAGCGGGAGCGTGTTGCCATAGCTCTTGCTCATCTTCTGGCCATCGAGTCCGGGCACCACGGCAGTCGCCTCGCGGATCATCGGTTCCGGCACCACCAGGGTTCCTTCGCCATAGGCTTCGTTGATCTTGCCAGCCAGATCCCGCGTGATCTCCAGATGCTGCTTCTGGTCCTTGCCCACCGGGACACAATTGGAATCGTAGAGCAGGATGTCCGCCGCCATCAGGATCGGATAGGCGAAGAGGCCGTGATGCGGGGAGAAGCCGTGGGCGATCTTGTCCTTGTAGGAGTGGGCCTTCTCAAGCTGGCTCACCGGGCAAACATTGGAGAGGATCCACGCCAACTCGTTCACCTCCGGCACCGCGCTCTGCAGGAAGAAGGTCGAGCGCTTCGGATCGAGTCCGGCCGCCAGGAAATCAATCGCGAGCTCGCGGGTGAAGCTGCGGAGCTCATCCGGATTCTTCACCGTCGTCATCGCGTGGTAGTTCGCAATGAAGTAGAAGGCCTCGCCCTCGTCTTGCAGGCGCACGGCAGGCTCCATCGCGCCGAAGTAGTTGCCGACGTGAAGTTTACCGCTGGGCTGCAGACCGGTCAAAATGCGCATGGGCGGGAAGATGGACAGGTCGGCGGGGGCTGGTCAAGGGAGGCCTAAGGCGGCCCCCGTTTGCTAGTTTTCAGTGTTCGGTTTTCAGGGAAAGGCAGTTGCGAAAGTCCGCCTGCGAACTGAACACTGAAAACTAGCAAACTCCTTTCGCGGATGGAAAGCTCCCGTCATGCAGCGTCTTGCCGGGTCCACCGTCCTTGTCACCGGAGCTTCCAGCGGTATCGGCCGGGCGCTGTCCGAAATGCTGATCGAGCAGGGAGCCTCGGTCCTCGGCGTCACCCGCCGACCGGCGGCCTTGCCTGCCGGGGTTGCTCCCATCGAGGCGGATTTGACCAAGCGGGAAGAAGTCCAGGAGGTATTTCATCGTCTCGGCCGCATCGATGCGCTCGTGAACTGCGCGGGGATCGCCTACCTCTCCCGCATCATCGATGGGAATGCCGCCGACTGGGAAGAGATGTGGCGCGTCAATGTCTTCGCCCTCACACTCTGCTGCCAGATGGCCCTGCGCCATTTCCCGCGTGAGGGCGGAAGGATTGTGAACGTCTCCTCGATGAGTGGTCATCGCGTCCCGCCCACAGGTGGCTTCTACGCCCCCACCAAGTTCGCGGTTAGAGCGGTGACCGATGCCTTGCGCCTCGAACTGAAGGCGGCCGGCCTGCCGATCCAAGTCGCCTGCGTTTCTCCCGGTTTCGTCGATACTCCTTTGCTCGATCAGTACTTCCGCGGCCGCGAAGACGTGCTGAGGAAGACCAAGGAAAGTATGACGATGCTCACTCCGCAGGACGTCGCCTGTGCCATCCTCACCGTCTTGGATGCCCCGGCCCACGTGGAGATCGGCGACATTCTCCTCCGCAGCACGGATCAGCGGATGTGATGATGAACTTTGGGGAGGTCGCCGAGTTCCGCCGTTCCGAGCAAGCCACGGATTTCGCTCAGGCTTGGATCCGCGCACAAGAGGCGGGAGATCTCGCCAGCGAGTGGCACATGAACCTGCTTGGATGGTCCTCCGACAGTCCAGCGCATGTCTTGGGCATCGTGCTTAATCTGTTGGATCTCTCAGCTGAGAACGAGGCGATTAACGAGATTGTGGCCATTGGGCCGGCGGAATGGCTGGTAGAGCATTGTCCGGATGAATTCGCTATCCTTCTACGGGAGGCCATCCGCTCTCATCCCGGCTTTGCATTGGCGACCTCGTGGAAGCGTGCTCATTCGGAGCACCCGAAATGGAAGGCTCTCCACACCACTTGAGTCGGTACATCTCGCATGACGCGAGCAGCGCCAACTTGGGGCTTTCCATTTTCCGATCCGGCCTTAGCTCTCCCCCGTGCCCCGCAAGGCGGAAGCCCAGGATGACTGGCTGTTGCGGGCAATCGGACAGCCGGATTTCAAGCAGCGCCTGGCCCTCGCGGCCTCGGGTGCTGGAGGTGTCGTGTTCGATCACGCCGATGAGGCATCCCATGCTTGGCTCAGCGCCGTGGTGCTGAAGCACCTGATGGGCTCCGGCAAGCGCCGCTTCTGGCTCGTTTGTGAAGGCCCCCGCCAGCGCGAGCGCCTCGCTGCCGAACTCGAACTCTGGGGAATCGATGCCGCCGATCTGCCGGAGCCACCGGTCGAATTGGAAGGCGGCCAACTCGCCGATCCCGAGACTGCGGCCCAGCGTTTGGAGGTTCTGGACATGGCGGCCCAGCGCGAGGCCTGCGTGATTCTCTGCGGGCCTGAGGCTTTTGAGCATCCCGCCCCATCTCCCGCCGAGCTCGCCGGCAGCCGGATTTCGATCCGCCAAGGATCGGATGCCGATCCCCTGGACCTCGCGGCCAAGCTCTCCACCCACGGCTACGACCGCGTGACTACGGTGCAAGGCCGCGGCCAATTCGCGGTCCGCGGCGGCATTCTCGATGTATTCCCATGGCAAGGCGGCCGACCGCTGCGGATCGAGTTCTTCGATACCGAGGTCGAATCACTGCGCGAGTTCGATGTCGATAGCCAGTCCTCCACCGGCAAGCTCGATAGCGCGGAACTCCTCCTCGCCGAGCCCGAACTGGAAGCCACCGTCGCCGACTATCTGCGCCCCGACGATACCCGCATCGCCTATGAGGAAGCGGAGCTCGAAGCCGATGTCCGCATCACCAGCGGCGCTTCTAACAGCGTAGGAGAAGAGGACTTCTCCACCGCCTGTTTCGGCAGTCCGCTCGGCAGCTTCGAGGCTGGCGACTTCGTGCTCGAGCAATCGCGCCGCCAACGCTTCTTCTCCCAACTCGACGAATGGCGGGCGCAGGATTGGAAGATCGGCATGGTCTTCTCGAACAAGGGTGAAGAAGACCGATTCATCGAGCTCGCGGGGCAGGACTCGATCGCGGATTTGATCCGGCTCCGCGGCGAACTGGTGCAAGGTTTCACCGTGCCTGCAGCACGTATGGCCGTGCTCTCCTCCAGCGAGCTTTTCGGCCGCTACCGCACTCCCGGCACCCTGAAGCGTTCGCGCCAAGATGGACACCGCGTGCTGACCGCCCGTGCTTCGTTGGATGACATCGCGGAGGGAGATCTGGTCGTCCACTACGAGTATGGCATCGGGCGCTTCCGCGGCATCGCTCCGGGCGAAAGCGGCGAGGAGATCTCGATCGAGTATCGCGAGGGCGGCCTGCTCTCCGTGCCGATCGATCAGGCGCATCTGGTCGCCAAATATGTGGGTCTCGGCGGCAAGACCCCTGAGCTCAACAAGCTCGGCGGGGCGACTTGGAAGAACATCCGCAAGTCCGCCGAGAAATCGATCCTCGATTACGCCGCACAGTTGCTCCGGGTTCAGGCCGAGCGCCAGGCCGAGCCCGGCATCCCCCACCCTCCCGATTCCCGCTGGATGTGGGAGTTCGAAAACTCCTTCCACTTCACCGAGACGCCCGACCAGCGCCGCGCCATCGAGCAATCGAAGCGCGACATGGAATCAGCCAAACCCATGGACCGCCTGATCTGCGGCGACGTGGGATTCGGCAAGACGGAGGTGGCGATCCGGGCCGCCTTCAAGGCAGCCACCGGCGGCATGCAGGTAGCCGTGTTGGTGCCCACCACCGTCCTCGCGGAGCAACACTGGCGGACCTTCCGCGAGCGGATGAGCGATTACCCGATCCGCGTCGAGTTACTCAACCGCTTCCGCACTCCCGCCCAGATCCGCGAGACCATCCAAGGCCTCGCCGATGGTTCGGTGGACATCGTGATCGGCACCCACCGCTTGATCTCCGGCGACGTGCACTTCAAGAACCTCGCGCTCGCAGTCGTCGATGAGGAGCAGCGCTTCGGCGTGAAGCACAAGGAGAAGTTCAAAGAGCTATTCCGCAGCATCGACGTGATGACCCTCTCCGCCACGCCGATCCCGCGCACGCTCTACATGGCGCTGATGGGTGCACGCGACATGTCCACCATCGACACTCCGCCGCCGAACCGCGTGCCGGTGCACACCAGCGTGGTGCAGTACGATGAGCGGATCATCCGCGAGGCGATCCAGCGCGAGATGAAGCGAGGCGGCCAGGTCTTCTTCCTTCACAATCGTGTGAAGAGCATCGAGATGATGCGCAAGAAGCTGGAGGAATTGGTCCCGGAGGCGCGCATCCTCGTCGGCCACGGGCAGATGGAGAAGGACGACCTGGAAGTGGTGATGCGGAAGTTCGTCCATGGCGAAGCGGACATCCTGCTCGCCACCACCATCATCGAAACCGGCATCGATATCCCGAACGCGAACACAATCCTGATCGACCGCGCCGACCGCTTCGGTCTCGCGGACCTCTATCAGCTCCGCGGACGCGTCGGACGTGCCGGCGAGAAGGCCTATGCGATCCTGCTGCTACCACGCGACTTCATCACGGCGGGCGATGCCCGCAAACGCATCCATGCCATCAAGCAATACACCGCGCTCGGCTCGGGTTTCAAGATCGCCATGCGGGACCTGGAGATCCGCGGCGCGGGCAATCTGTTAGGCACCAAGCAGAGCGGCCACATCGCCGCCGTCGGCTTCGATCTCTACTGCCAGCTCCTGCGCCAATCCGTCGACCGCCTGCAGGGCCGCACGCCGAAGGCACGTGTGGAGGCCAGCTTCCGCAGCGACTTCGTGGCATTCTCGGAGGCAGAGTTCGCGCGCGGCTCCGGCGATGGCGAGCTGTTGCCCGCCTTCCTACCGAACGCTTGGCTCGGCGAAACCCAGCTTCGTGTGAGTGCCTACCGCGAACTCGCCGAAACGATGGTCGAGAAAGATCTCGATCAGATGGAGCGGCGCTGGAGGGACCGCTTCGGTCGCCTCCCGGAAGCCGCGGAAAATCTCATCGTCATCGGACGCATCCGCCTCGCTGCCGCGGGCAAGGGCGTCTCTTCTGTCGAGATCAAGGGCCAGCGCCTCATGCTCCAACGCGGTGGCGACTACATCATGCTCGAAGGCCGCCGCTTCCCCCGACTCGTCTCGGTTGAACCGCGCGACAAGGTCATCGAAGCCCTCGAGATGCTGCGCTCGCTCTGAAGCGTTTCAGTATTCGAAAAACAGCGGCTTGAAGCCCATTCCGCGGATGGCGGATCCGGTGTTGTGGAAGCGCACCCCTCCCTCGACGTGATTGCTGAAGGGAACGTGCGTGTGCCCGAAAAAGCAATCCACCGTGCCCACCCGCCAGTCCGGCGAAAAACCATCGAGGTGCCTCGACACCCGACGGACCGTCACCCCGCGCGGAAACTGCTGCTGGCTAAATAGCTTCCCCACCCCGGTCGAAGCTGCGATCGCATAGAGTCCGCTGCCGATCGGGCCGCAGGGGCGGTCCCGGCTCCAGGCATCGCGATGGGCAGCCAGCCGCTCGCCGCTCATTTGCGGGCTCGCGCAGTCCCCCGGGAGGAAAAGCGAGTGCCCCAGACGGATGGTCTCCGAGTGGAAGTTCAGCGGTCGACACATCCGGCCAAGATCCTCCGCCTGTGAGCGGAAGGTCCGCAAGCGGTCATGATTGCCGAAAATGTAGTGCACCCGCCGTCCGTCGAATTGCACCGACAGGCGCTCGAGCCAGAGCAGCGCGGCACGGATGGAAGCCCCCTCCGAGGGATACATGCTCCAGCGGAAGTCAAAAGTATCCCCATTCAACACCAAGGTATCGATGCGCTCCAGATGCCTCTTGATGCGACGCAGCTGATCCTCGCCATTCGATCTCGGGGAGAACAGATGAAGGTCGGAGATAACAAGTCCTTGTCTCAACGCCCGGAGTCTACGGGAAAGCACCGGTGCCGTCGATCCTTGCCCGCGCCTCCCGAAAAATTCACACATTCACCGCAAAGCCTTCTCCCACACATCCGCCTTGAAGCCCACCAGCACCACCCCGTCCCCGATCACGAACGGGCGCTTCACGAGGTTCCCATTTCCGGAGAGCAGGTCCACCGCCTCCCGCGTCGTCATCGTGGGCAGCTTGTCCTTCAGGCCGAGCTCGCGGTAGTCGCCGCCGGAGGTATTGAAGAGCGGACGGAGGTCGCCTTGGTAAGCGTTCACGGCCATCAGCAGCTCCTCCGCGGTTGGCGGGGTTTCGCGGATCGCCTTCACTTCATGCGGCACACCATGTTCTTTCAGCCACTTCAGGGCCTGTCGGCAGGTGTCGCAGCCTTTGTATGCGTAGACGGTGAGCATTCCCGATCTTGCCTCTAGCGCTCCGCCGCGCAAGGCTTCCCGCCCGATGAGTTTGAAGGACGGACTGCTGGAAGAGATCAGGGCGGAATTGAGGCGGCGTTTCGACCGCCTTACCAAGGCGGCCCGGGAAGCCCATGCCGCCGCTACGGATCCCGGCAGCAAGGCGGAAGGCAAATACGACACCCGCAGTCTGGAAGCCTCCTACCTCGCCGCCGGCCAAGCCCGTCAGGTCGAGGAGTTGGCGGCCGATCTCGAACTTTTCGACAAGCTCAGCCTGCCCGACTTCGGCATGGAAGATGAGATCGACGCCGGGGCCTTGGTGGAGGTGGACATGAACAGCGAGTCCGCATGGTTCCTGCTCGCTCCCGGCGCCGGTGGATTGGAGTTGGAGTGGGAAGGCCGCACGATCACCCTGCTCACGCCCTCAAGCCTGCTCTATCGCAAGCTGTTAGGCCTGAGGACCGGGGATAGTGCGGAATCCCCGGAATTGTCGGTTTCCGAAGTAATGTGAACCGTCCGCGACTTACCTACGTAGTTCTTCTACAAGCGAAGACGTAATACCGGGCTTGGCCGAGTAAGGGTAATTTTCGGACATGAGATCCCCCCACCTCATCCTGATCATCCCTCTGTGCCTAGCCGCCATGAGCTGCAAGAAGTCCGCTGTCGCCGCCTGCGATTCCTTCGGTGAGAAGCTCGGCGAAGTCGCTGCCCAAGCCTCCACGCGAGTCACCGATTCCGCCAAACGAAGCTCTGGCAAGAGCCACGACCAAGGCTGGGATCCGGCATCCCAAGATCTCCCTCCGGGAATGACGGCGGTGCGCTCGAAGCCAGCCGCCAAGCATCCCGAGATCGATTGGTAGGCATCCGGGCCTGGCGCCCGGATGCACCCCAAATCATCTCAGCTTACTTCTTTGCCAGCAGGCTGGAGCCGCTCATTTCCTTGGGCTTCTCCAGCCCCATCATGTCGAGCAGCGTGGGAGCCACATCGGCGAGAATGCCGTCCTTCACCTGATACTTGTCAGCATCGGCGCCCACATAGATCAGGTGGACGAGGTTCGTCGTGTGAGCGGTGTGTGGCGAGCCGTCCGGATTGATCATGTACTCGCAGTTGCCGTGGTCGGCGGTGAGCAGCAGCTTGCCGCCCAGACGCAGGGCCTCGGTGACCACGGCCTCGCAGCAGGCATCGATTTTCTCGCAGGCCTTGATCGCGGCTTCCACCACCCCGGTGTGACCGACCATGTCCGGGTTCGCGAAGTTGATGATGACCAGATCGTAATCTTTGAGGCGGCTGACCACCGTAGCGGTCACCTCATCTGCGCTCATCTGCGGCTTCAGATCGTAGGTGGCCACATCCTTCGGCGACGGGATGATCGCGCGGTCCTCGCCTTTGTTAGGCTTCTCGATGCCGCCGTTGAAGAAATAGGTCACGTGCGGGTACTTCTCCGTCTCCGCGATGCGGAGCTGGGTCTTCTTCGCCTTGGCGGCGGTTTCACCAAGGCCCATCTTCAGGGTCTGCGGGCGGAAGATCACCGGACAGTCGTAGTCCTTGGCGTATTCCGTGAGGGTCACGTAGTTGACCTTCGGGCGACGGCCCGCCTTGAAGGGCTTGAAGGTTCCCTCGGTCAGGAAAGCATCGGAGATCTGGCGCACGCGGTCGGCGCGGAAGTTGAAGAACAGCACCACGTCGCCGTCGCGCACCAGCTTCTTGCCCGGCGTCACAAAGACCATCGGCAGCAGGAACTCGTCGGTCTTGTCCTGCGCGTATTTCTCCGCGATCGCCTCCGAAGCCAGCACGTCCTTCGCTTCGCCGATGCCATGCACGATAGCATCCCAAGCGAGCTTGGTGCGCTCCCAGCGCTTGTCGCGGTCCATCGCATAGTAGCGGCCGGTCACCGTGGCGATCCGCGCGCCATACTGGGCGATCTCGTCCTCCACCTTCGAGACATACTCCGCGCCACCGGTCGGAGAGGTGTCGCGGCCGTCGGTGATGGCGTGCACGTAGATGTCATCCACGCCTGCCTTCTTCGCCATGCCCACCATCGCGCAGAGGTGGTCTTGGTGCGAGTGAACCCCACCGTCGGACAGCAGGCCGATGAAGTGCAGGCGCTTGCCCTTGGCATCCGCCAAGGCCTTCTTGAAAATCTTGTTCTTGGCCAGTTCGCCGTCCTCGATCGCCTTGTTAATCCGGGTCAGATCCTGGTAGACGATCCGCCCTGCGCCGAGATTCAGGTGACCCACCTCGGAGTTCCCCATCTGCCCCGGAGGCAGGCCCACATCCATGCCGGATGCGCTCAAAAAGCCCTTCGGATACTGCTCGAACAACGCATCGTGGAAAGGAGTCTTCGCAAGAAGGGAGGCGTTGCCGTCTTTCTTTGCAGTCTTCTTCCCTCCGGGGTTCACACCCCAGCCGTCGCGAATGATGAGCACCACCGGTTTCTTGGCCATGACGCGCCGCGTGTAGCGACCAGCGGGCCCAGCGTAAAGCGGGGATTCCGCGGATTCCAAGGCAACCGCGAAGCGCCCTCCGTCATGCGCAAATCCTTGAAATTGCAAGCTTCAACTGCGTATTCCATGTAGGGGATTTCGCTGGCCACCCGGTCCGGAGAGTGCTTGGAAAGCGGCGCGGACGAACTGTTCCGCGACGATGAACAATCCTTCCGCCGGCCACGCCGGTCGCCAGCCCTCGCTCGCCGCTGCCACTTTGGCAGCCCTCGGGATCGTTTTCGGAGACATCGGCACCAGCCCGCTCTACGCCTTCCGAGAGTGCTTTGCCCCCCACGGCATCGACCCCACTCCCTTGACCAAGGGGAATCTCGTCGGCGCGGCCTCCCTGATCGTCTGGGCGCTGATCCTCGTTGTCTCGGTCAAATACGTCCTCATCATCCTGCGTTTGGATAACCGGGGCGAGGGCGGCATCCTCGCCCTTTCCGCTCTCATTCGCTCCGCTGCGCGGCGGCTAGGGGGCAAGGACCCAAAGATGATCCTTCTGCTCGGTCTCGCCGGCTCATCGCTGATCTATGCGGATGGCATGATCACCCCCTCCATTTCCGTGCTGTCTGCGGTGGAGGGGCTTTCCGTCAGCGCGCCGCAGCTCTCGAATTACGTCGTGCCACTCGCCGTCGTTATCCTCGTGGGCATGTTCAGCATCCAACGCCACGGCACGGGGCGGGTCGGTATTCTTTTCGGGCCGATCGTGTTGCTCTGGTTCCTCACCCTCGGCGCCCTTGGCCTGCGCGGCGTCATCGCTCATCCGGAGGTCCTGAGTGCGATCAGCCCGACCGCCGGCATCACCTTCCTGATCCGGGAATGGCATCATGCATTCCCTCTGCTTGCTGCCGTATTCCTGGCCGTGACCGGTGGTGAAGCGCTCTATGCGGACCTCGGCCATTTCGGCACACGCTCCATCCGCGTCGGCTGGTTCGCCGTGGTGCTCCCCGGCCTTGTCTTGAACTATCTGGGTCAAGCGGCCCTGCTCAGCTACGATCCCTCCGCCCTGCGCGCGCCCTTCTTCCTCCTCGCGCCGGAAATGCTGCGCTTTCCGCTCACCATCCTGGCCACCGCCGCCGCCGCGATCGCCAGCCAAGCGCTTATCTCGGGAGCTTTCTCCCTCACCACCCAGGCCGTGCAACTCGGCTGCTTGCCGCGCGTGAAAATCCGCTACACCTCGGATCACTCCGCCGGGCAGGTCTATGTTCCCTCGATCAACCGCTTCCTTCTCGTCGCCTGCATCGTGCTGGTGGTTAGCTTCAAGAGCTCCACCGCCCTCGCTGGCGCCTACGGCATCGCCATCGTACTGACGATGACGATCACCTCTTTCCTCTTCTACTCCGCGGCGCGCGCCGTATGGGGCTGGACCAAGCTCAAGGCCGGGGCCGTCACCGGTCTCTTCCTCGCCATCGAGATTCCTTTCCTCGCCGCGAATTCGCTCAAGATCATCCACGGCGGCTGGCTACCGCTCGTCGTGGCAGGCTCCGCAATGGGCCTGATGGTCACCTGGATCTGGGGTCGGGCCCGCCTCTACAAGCGCCTTTCCCGCGAGGCCCTGCCCGTCGATGCCCTGCTGGCCGATCTCAAGCGCGGCTCGATCCACCGCGTCCACGGCACCGCCGTCTACATGAGCGGCCGCGGCGACACCGTGCCCACCGCCCTGCTACACAATCTGAAGCACAACCAAGTCCTGCACGAAAAGGTCGTGCTGCTCCACGTCGATACCCTCGACCAGCCCTACGCCTACCCCTGCGCCTGCGCCAAGCATGAGGATCTTGGCAGCGGCCTGCACCGCGTCAGCCTGAGCTTCGGCTTCGCGGAAACTCCGGACGTACCGGAAGCACTCAAGACCCGGTTGCCGGAAGAGGTAAAATTCCATCCGGGCAAGGCGACCTACTTCCTCGGCCGCGAATCCTACGGCGTGGGCAAGAATGCCAGCGCTCTCGATCGCATCCGCCTAGCGGTTTTCGCTGTCATGGCTCGGAACGCGTCCCCCGCCACGGCTTACTTCCGGCTCCCGCCCGGTCGCGTCGTCGAGCTCGGGGCGCAGATCACGCTCTGAAAAGGCTCTGAAACCTACGCAAAGCGCCCCTGTTTCAAATCGCTCTCTCGGAAAAGTTCCAGCACTCGTTTGCATTCCACGCGTCTCCGCCTACTGTTAGGTGGACCGGATTGATCCGGCCCGACAACTGGAAAGGAACCCTGCCAGATGCTCGGAAAAATCCTGCGCTTCTTCCGCGGAGACCCTCGTCCTGAACGACGGGAAAGGCCTCTGGACGACGCTCCGGTGCCGAAACTCGGCTTGGCACTTTCTTCCGGCGGAGCACGCGGGCTGGCCCATGTCGGGGTTCTTCAGGTTCTTGAAGAAAACGGCATCGAGGTGCATGCCATCGCTGGCTCGAGCATGGGTGCCTACATCGGGGCCCTCTGGGCAGCAGGCTTTTCCGGCGCCGCTCTGGAAGAACTCGCCGCGGAGATGCACGACCGCCGCCAACTCTGGCGACTGGCCGACCCGATGATCCCGCCCATGAAGGGTCTCTTCCGCGGCATGAAGGCGCGGGCTCATCTCGAACGCTCCCTCGGCGACCTCTGTTTTGAGGAGCTTGAACGCAAGATCCTCGCCGTCGCGGTGGATATCGACACCAAGGAACGCATCGTCTTCCGCCGTGGCCGCATTGCGGATGCCATTCATGCCTCCTGCGCCATGCCAGGGATCATCGCTCCGGTGATGGTCGATGGCCACCGCTGCGTGGACGGCGGTGTGATCGATCCCGTTCCTGTCGGGGCCCTTCATAAGTTTACCGATGTCGACCGCGTGATCGCGGTCTCGGTGGTGCCGACCTTCCGCGATGTCGAGGAAGGCCGCTGCGCACGTGACGAAGAACCTTCTCCCACTTGGCTGCGCCGCTTCGGCTCGGCCCTCAATGGCAATCTCAACCTCCTCGCGAGGGGTAACATGATCGATACCTTTCGCCAAGGCATCCGCGCCGCGCAAATCCGCTTGGCGCACGAGGCCTGCAAACGCGCCGACCTCACCCTAAGGCCGGAGCACTTCTTCGCCCCTTGGCACGACTACTCCGGCTTCCGCCGATTCATCGACGCCGGCCGCAAAGTCACCTTGGAGCACTTGGACGAAATCCGCGCCTTGTTGCGCCCAGATCTTCGCAGCCATGAACTTCCTACAATCCAATCCATGGTGGGCCACGACGTCGCATGATGAGATGCACCATCGCCAGGATGCGCTCTTGAGGCGGCTCCTGAGTGATCGCGTGGTGCCATTCACCGCTTATTATTCAAAGCTGTTCAGCGAGCTGGGAATCGAGGCCGGGGACATCCGCGGCACCGATGATCTGGTGAATCTCCCCTTCACCTCCAAGCGACTGCTGGAGAATCCGAAGGACTTCGTGGTGATTCCGGAGGAAGCCGCGCTGAAGCATCAGTGGGCCACCATTCGCCATGCTCTTACCCATGGTCCTTCGTCGACCAAGCGGATGTTGGAGGAAGAGCTGCGGCCCATCCTGCTCACCAGCACAACCGGCCGTTCGGCTGCGCCTGTCCCCTTCCTTTATACGAAGTATGACATCGCGAACCTCGAAACTGGTGGCACGCGGATGATGGAGCTCTGCAAGTCGGATCCAGCTTGGCGGCACATCAATGCCTTCCCCTTCGCGCCTCACCTGGCCTTCTGGTTGGCCCATCATGCGGGCACCGGCTTCAACACCTTCATGCTCTCCACCGGCGGAGGCAAGACGATGGGGACCGAGGGCAACTTGCGTTTGATCGGGAAGATCCAACCGGACGCGATCATCGCGATGCCCACCTTTCTTTACCACCTGCTGCAGCAGGCGGCGGCGGACAAGCAACGCTGGACGAATCTCAAGCGCATCGTGCTCGGCGGCGAGAAAGTGCCCGCCGGCATGCGGGTGAAGCTCAAGGCGCTCTGCGAACAGATCGGAGCCTCCGATGTTGCCATCATGTCCACATACGGCTTCACCGAGGCCAAGATGGCGTGGACGGAATGCATGCCGGATGGAGACTCCGAGCCGAGCGGCTACCATATTTATCCTGACCTCACTTTTATCGAGGTGATCGATCCCGAAACCGGTGAGCGCGTCCCCGACGGCCATCCCGGTGAGATCGTCTGCACACCGCTTGATGCTCGCGGGACCGTGGTCATCCGTTACCGCACCGGCGACCTTATCGAGGGCGGCCTTGTCCATGAGGCTTGCCCCTGCTGTGGCCGCAGCTGTCCGCGCTTGGTCGGCAAGATCTCCCGCGTCTCCGACATCCGCCGTCTCAACATCGGCAAGCTCAAGGGCACCTTGGTGGACTTCAACGCCTTGGAGAATCTCTTGGATGACACCGAAGGTCTGGGGGCCTGGCAGATCGAATTGAAGAAACGAAACGACGACCCGCTCGAAAGCGATCTGGTGCTCGTCCACGCCGCGCCCTCGAACGGCACCAACCGCGACACTCTCAAGAAGCGCATCGCCAACCGATTCGGGCAAGCCGTCGAGTTCGCCCCGAATGACATCGTCTTCCACTCTTGGGACGAGATCCGCGAGCTGCAAGGCGTGGGCAAGGAACTCAAGGAACAGAAGGTGGTCGATCACCGGCCCGCTAACGACAACTGAAACAAGCCATGTCCGATCTACACATCATCGCCGGAGTCCGCACTCCCTTCTGCCGGATGGGATCGGACTTCGATGGGCTGGGGGCCGATGATCTCGGCCGCCATGCCACCACAGCGCTCCTGCTCCGCACCGGTATCGATCCGGATCTCATCGACGAGGTGATCTTCGGCTGCGTAGCCCAACCTGCGGATGCGGCCAATGTCGCCCGTGTCATCGCGCTCCGCTCGGGCATTCCGAAGCGCATTCCCGCGGCCACGGTCCACCGCAACTGCGCCTCGGGCATGGAGGCCATCACCACCGCACACCAACGAATGATGAGCGGGCGCGGCGAGCTCTTTGTCGTGGGCGGAGCTGAGAGCATGTCCAGCGTGCCGATGATGTTCTCACATGCCAGCGCCCGGAAATTCGGCGAGCTCGCGAAGGCGAAAGCCGTCGGCCAGAAGATCACCGCACTCGCCAGCTTCCGCCCGAAAGACTTCAAGCCCCGCGTGGGACTTCAACTTGGTCTCACTGATCCCTACAGCGGGATGATCATGGGAGACACCGCGGAGATCCTCGCCCGCGAGTATCACATCTCCCGCGAGATCCAGGATTCCTTCGCCGCCGCATCGCATCGCAAGGCATTCGCCGCCGCGGACCTGCTCAAGGAGGAGATCGCGCCCGTGCACCTCCCGGGCAATGCCGTGACTCGCGACAATGGTGTGCGAGAAGACTCCACGCCACAGAAGCTGGCAAAGCTCCGCCCGATCTTCGATCGCCAGACCGGAACGGTCACGGCGGGTAATAGCTCGCAGATCACCGATGGCGCCGTCGCCCTTCTCGTCGGCAGCGAGGATGCGGTGAAGCGCCTCGGCATCGAGCCGCTCGGTCGCCTCAGCGGCTACGCCTACAGCGGTTGCGACCCCGAGCGCATGGGCCTCGGTCCTGTCCATGCAATCGCGCTGGCCCGGCAGATCACCGGCCTGTCTCCGGAGGATGCCGATCTCGTCGAGATCAATGAAGCCTTCGCCGCCCAAGTCCTCGCGGTGCTGGCCGCGCTGCGCGATCCCCGCAAGAGCGGTCACGAGCTTCATCCCGTCGAGATTCCCCCCGAAATTCTCAACCGCCGCGGCGGCTCCATCGCACTCGGCCATCCGGTCGGTGCCACCGGAGCGCGACTCGCACTCACCGCGCTCCACCAACTCCGTGAAACGGGCGGCCACCGCGCTCTCATCACCGCCTGTGTCGGCGGCGGCCAAGGTGCCGCTCTTTGGCTCGAACGAAACTAAGGCCATGAACCATCTCCATTTCCAACTCCAAGGTAGCCACGGCGTGCTGACCTTCGACCGCGAGGGATCCTCGGCGAACATCTTCGACCGCCCTGCCCTTGTGGAACTCTCCGAAAAGCTCGATGCGCTTTCCGCTCATCCGGAGCTGGCCGGACTCATCATCCGTTCGGCCAAACCTAGCATCTTCATCGCAGGAGCCGATCTCAAGGCGCTGTCTTCGGCTCATGGTGAAGAGCTACGCGATCTGATCGAGCTCGGCCAAGCCACCTTCGACAAGCTGGCACACCTTCCCTATCCGACAGTCGCGGCCATCCACGGGGCCTGCGTGGGAGGAGGACTGGAACTGGCTCTCGCTTGCGACTGGCGGGTCGCCAGTGACGAGAAGGCCACCAAGATCGGACTGCCCGAAACTCAGCTCGGTATTCTTCCCGCCTGGGGTGGCACCACGCGTCTGCCAAGATTGATCGGTCTGCCCGCTGCCCTGCCTTTGATTCTGGCCGGCAAGATCATGCCCGCGAAGGCGGCGCGCGCTAAAGGTATCGTCGATGCCGTCGTGCCGCAGGAGCACCTTGAAGAGCATGCCCTCGTGCTGCTGCAGAAGGGCAAGCGCCACGCCAAGCCACACCTGCTGATTCACAATCCGCTCGTCGCCCCGCTAATCGCCCTCAAAGCGCGGGCCGATCTGAAGAAGAAGACCCACGGACTCTATCCCGGACCGGAGGCGGCCCTCGAGGTGGCCGCGAAATCCTGCTACGGCCCCGTCCACGCCGGCTTCGAGCGCGAGCGGGAGGCGATCCTCCAGCTTGCCGAGCGGCCGGAGACCCACCAACTGCTCCGGCTCTTCTTCCTTCAGGAGCGCGCGAAGAAGCACAAGATCGTGGCCGCCGATCCTCAACCGGTAGGCCGCTGCGCCGTGATTGGTGCCGGCGTCATGGGAGCGGGCATCGCCTACTGGCTGAGCACCCGCGGACATGAAGTGATCCTGCGCGATCTCGACGATGCAGCCCTCGCCAAAGGAATGAAGTCGATCGCCAAGGGCTATGATGAGGCTCGCAAGCGCCGCGTGCTAACCCCGACGGAGGCCGCGCGCGGCATCGATCGCATCCTGCCTTCTTCCGTCCCAGTGCCCTTGGACCGCTGTGACCTGGTGATCGAAGCGGCCGTGGAGAAGCTCGACATCAAGCGCAAGGTCTTCGCCGACCTTTCCGCCCGCACACGACCGGACACGATCCTGGCCACAAACACCTCCGCCCTGCCCGTTCATGAACTGGCCGAGGTGATCACCCATCCCGAGCGCCTGGTGGGCTTGCACTTTTTCAATCCCGTCCACCGCATGCAGTTGGTCGAGGTGGTGCGAACCCCTCAAACATCCGACGCGACTTTGGCGACCGCTGTGGGCTTCGTCCGCTCGATCGGCAAGCTCCCCGTGGTGGTCCGGGATTCACCGGGCTTCCTCGTGAATCGGATTCTGATGCCCTACTTGGTCGAGGCGGCGTCTCTCTTCGAACGCGGTGGAGACCCCGAGGAGCTTGATGATGACATGCTGGACTTCGGCATGCCCATGGGTCCGCTCCGCCTTCTCGACGAAGTCGGTCTGGATGTGGCGGCACATGTTGCCCGGACCTTGGCGGACGCCTTCCCCGAGCGCATGAAAGTTCCGGACTTGCTCGACAAGCTCATTGCCAAAGGTCATCTCGGCCGCAAATCCGGATCCGGATTCTACATCTACGAAGGTCATCGTACCCGTCCGAATCTGGAGGCCTTGGCCCTTCGCAGCGGGACGGAGCCTCTGCCCGCGGATACCGCCCGCCATCTCGCCCGCTGCATGAGCGAGGAAGCGCGGCTCTGCCTGGACGAGCATGTCGCCGAAACGGCAGACGACATCGACCTCGCGATGGTGCTCGGCACCGGCTACGCGCCCTTCCGTGGCGGCCCCCTCCAGTACGAACTCAACCTGGCAAGCATGCCGAAGAACAACGCCCCAACGGCGAAACCCGCGACCCCGCGATCCCATGAAGGCCTCACTCACGCCACCCGACACCACTGAAAAGAAAGTCCGCCGCGATACCGGCGCTTCCATCATCGACACCACGAAGATGTCGGAAGGCCAGCGCGCGGCCTTGGAGCTGGCCGAGTCCTCGCGCGATAGCCGGGAACTCAGCGGCTTCGCCGCCTCACTCTTCGATGGCTCCCCGGACTTCAGCCCGCTCTTCCCCTTCCCCGCTCAGAACGAGAGCGACCGCGCGGAAGGCGACGCCTTCCTCCAGAAGCTCGGCACCTTCCTACGCGAGCGCACCGATCCCGATGCCATCGACCGCGAGGGCGAGATCCCGGACGAGGTCTTCAAAGGACTCGCCACCCTCGGTGCCTTCGGCATCAAGATCCCGAAAGAACTCGGCGGACTGGGTCTCTCCCAGACGAACTACTCGCGTGCCGCGATGCTGCTCGGCGGTCATTGCGGCAACCTGACCGCGCTGCTCTCCGCACATCAATCGATCGGCATTCCCCAGCCGCTTCTCGTGTTCGGCACGGATGAGCAGAAGAAGAAGTATCTCCCAAGATGTGCCGCAGGAGATGTCTCAGCCTTCGCCCTGACGGAAACCGAAGTCGGTTCCGATCCCGCGCGCATGAAAACGGAAGCCAAGCTATCCGACGACGGCAGCCATTGGATTCTCGATGGCGAGAAGCTCTGGTGCACGAACGGTTTGAAAGCGAAGCACCTGATTGTGATGGCTCGCACGCCGCTGCCGGACAAGCCGAACGCCATCACTGCCTTCATCGTGGAGACCTCGTGGCCCGGCGTGGAGATCGTGAACCGCTGCCGCTTCATGGGCCTGAAGGCGCTCTATAATGGCGTGATCCGTTTCACCGGCGTGAAGGTGCCGCGTGAGAATGTGGTAGGGGATGAAGGCAAAGGACTGAAAGTTGCTCTGACAACGCTGAACACCGGGCGGCTGACCCTCCCCGCCGCTTGTGTCGGTTTGCTTGATCGCTGCCTCGACATCGCGCTTACTTGGTCCCGCAGCCGCGAGCAATGGGGCCAAGCCATCGGCAAGCACGAAGCGATCGCTGGCAAGCTCGCGGACCTTGCCGCCGACGCATTCGCCACTGAAGCGATGGTTCGCTACACCTCCGCTTTGGTCGATGTGGATAAACACGCCGACATCCGCCTGGAGGCGGCCATGGCCAAGCTCTGGGGCACGGAGGCCGGCTGGCGCGGTGCCGATAGAACCATGCAGATCAAGGGCGGCCGCGGTTACGAGACCGCGGACTCCTTGCGCGCCCGCGGTGACAAGCCCGATCCGGTGGAGCGTCTTCTCCGCGATAGCCGCATCAACACGATCTTCGAGGGCTCCACCGAGATCATGCACCTCTTCATCGCCCGCGAAGCACTAGATCCTCACCTCCGCCGCGGTGCCGCAGCACTCGATACCCGCAAGGTTGCAGGCGAGCGCCTGAATGCCGCGGCCAAGGCGGGCCTCTACTACGCACGCTGGTATCCCGCCCGCTGGCTACCTTCATCGGGCCACATTCCCCACGACTTGGATCCCGGCCTGAAACGCGGTCTCCGCGATATCGCGAAGCTGAGCCGCAAGCTCGCCCGCACCCTCTTTCACTCCATGGCCCTGAACGGACCCAAGCTGGAACGCCGCCAGCTCTTGTTAGGCCGTTTGGTCGATATCGGTGCCGAACTCTTTGCAATGAGCGTCTCCGTCTCCCGTGCCCACACGCTCGGTGACACCCGCTCGATCGAGACTGCCATCTACATCTGCCTGCGCGGCAAGCGCCGCATCGAAGCACTCTTCGCGGATGCCTCACGATCGCCGGATAAGACGGCTTACCGCCTCGCCAAAGCTCTTCTGGAGTCCTCTTGAGGGGTCCATTGGCCCGATCTTGTTCTTGTCCCCATTCCTGCTCTGCAGGCATGGTTCACAGAGATGGCCGAAGAGCCGGTAGATCCCTATGTCCCGCCGGCAACCAATTGGATGCCCCCCGGTAGCAATCTCCGCTCGGAGCATCTTAGAAATCCCCGCCTATGGGCCCATCTCTGCTGCTGGCCCTACGGGATCGCCGCGACCTTCGATCTCGTTCATCAACTGCTCGGACTAGCCGGTTATACGGCAGCGCCTACTTGGCAAAAGTTCATGGGGCAGACTCTGGTTGGGGCGAGGATATCGGCAGCACTCTTCTTCCTCTGCTGGGTTTACCGCGTGGCTTGGAATGCACGGAAGCTGGCCCCTCCCGGCACCACCGTTGAGCCAGCCGGGATCGTCGGCACTTTCTTCATTCCCGCCCTCAATTTGGTAGCTCCGTGGTGGCAGATGAAGCGCGTCGCCCGGATCACAGCAGGAACTGCGCTGCAAAACCACATCAAAGTCTGGTGGGCCGCGGTCCTCGTTGCTTACCTGATTCCCTTTCACCTTCTCACTATCCTCGGGGTGCTCGAGGATCACATCCGGGACTCCCTCCTCGGCGATGGGATCGTGCGATATTGGTATGACTACTTGTCCAAGCCTCTCTTCTTTCTGGTCGCAATCACCGGTATCACCATGGTCATGCGGCTCACCCGCGCCCAACTCAGACGGGATGCTCGATGACACCCTGATTCAGGGCCTCCACCAGTAGGGTCCGTGTCGGCCGGTTGAGGTCCAGCCCCATCGCCTCTGCCGGCGTGACCCAGCGATAGTCCTGCGCTTCCTCGTTGAGGACGATCTCCCCGCTCTTCACCCGCGCCACATAGTTCAGCAGCAGGAAGTGCTCCGGCCGCAGAAACTCGTGCGAGTCGATACAGTCCTGCACGATCACGAAGCGGATGCGATCGATCTCCAAGCCGGTTTCCTCCCGGATCTCGCGCCGCAGCGCGTCCTCCGTGCTCTCGCCCCGGCGGATCTTGCCACCGGGAATCCCCCAGCGGTGGCCCCACTTGTGCGTGCGAAGCATCAGCAGCTTGCCCTTTCCGTCGTGAAGCAGCGCTCCTACCGTCGCCACCGGTCGAGGACGCCAACCCGGTCTACCCACGAAACGACGCAGCGCATCCAGATCCGGCACCGTGAGGTCGGGTCGCGATTCCGAGAGCGGCCCCGCCAAGGTATACCCCGTAAGCACCGCAATCGAAGTAAGCTTCCCGTGCCGCGCCGTATCGATGTCATGCGTCATGTCACCGATGAAGGCGGTCTCCTCCGGTACTAGCCGGTGTTTCGAAATGATCTCCAAGATCAGCTCCCGCTTGTCCAGCACCCCGGAATAGGTCGCCTCGAAGAAATCTGCCAGCCCCAGATCCACCAGTTGTTTCTTGAACGACTCGCTGTCCATGCTCGTCAGCACGAAGGCTCGCACCCCGTGCTGCTTGCACCACTCCAGCTTCTCCCGTGCATGAGGCAGAATCGTTACTGGCGACTTGCTTCCCGCAAATGCCTGCCGGAAATGCACCTCGAGTTCCGGCAAGGGAACCCCCGGTAGCATCTCCTCGTAAAATTCACGATACGGCAACCGGAAGACCCTTCGGAACTCCTCGCGATCCAAGGCGGGCTTGCCATAGATCGAGAGCACATGATTGGTCGCCTCCAATACCGGAGGCAGGTCGTCCACAAGCGTGCCTGACCAGTCGAAGATGAAATTTCGGAACATGAAGGAGGGCTCCCGGGAGCGGTTTGGCGGATAGCCATTCCTAGCCCCGCGCGCGCTTGGAAGAAAGCCCAATCCCGCCCCTACTTCTCGGCATCCGAGATTGTGCTCCGCACTTGGATCGTGCGGTCGATCTCGAAGCTCACATACGCCACCCGTTCCGGCGTGCGGTCATTGAAGGGCGTCACCGTCAGCACCTCGATCGTATAGATCCCGTCCTCGCCCAGATCGGTCGGCAGCAAGGTCAGCGGCACCACCGCGTTCTGCGGCGCATAGGTGTTGAAGGACACCACGGAGGACCCGATCACCGTGCCGATGCGTCCGAGCTGCGGCGCGCCATGGTAGATCTGCGCGTAGGTCACGCTGTCCGGATACAAGTCCTTCAGGGTCACCCGCGCGTCGGAAGGCAGGTCCATGTAGCGCTTCCCCTCCTCGAGGTTCTCCACCACCCCCTCGCATATCGGCCAGACTTGGATCTTGGCCGAGGCGATTGCCGCCTTCTGCCCCGTCGATCCCAGCGGCACCCTCACCGTAAAGGTCTCTTCTCCGATCGCCTTCGTCGGTCGTTCGAAGGGCAATTGCTGATAGACGTTCGTGTCCGTGAAATCGCCGTTCAGCGTGAAGCGGTAGCCCTCGCCATAGGTCCCCTGCCCGCTCCCGTTCGGGAACGGCGTGTGCAGTTCCGGATGATACACCTTGAAGCTGCGATCCATATCCGCGCTGCTCACCCCGCCGCGCGGGTCAGATGGATCGGCCAGCTTGCGGATCGCCAGCGAAAACGAATACGGCCGGTCCGCACGCGTCCGCACCGGCTGGTAGTTATCCTCGGAACGCAGGATCACCATCGCCTCCGGCAGGTGCGCCCCCACCGTCTTCTCATCGAGCAGCTTCGGCAAAGGCGGCGCATCTCCGCCACCTCCTAGGTTGATGTCCAAATGGATGCCTAGCACGTCCAGATCGAGCAGATGCGAATCTAGCGACACGTTCGCATGGGCGATGTTCCCCGCATTCAGATCCAACAGACTCCACGGGCTGTAATGGTCATCCTCATACGCGTAGAGTTGGAAGACCGCCCCATCCCCTTCCAGCGGCTTGGATAAGACCTCGCCCGTCTTGCCCGTCACCGGGACGTCGTAGACCACTGTCTGATTCTCGATCAGCTGGATCTGCCGGATAAAGTCCACGGCTATCGAGGATCCGGAGCCGAGAACGAGCAGAGCGGGGAGGAGGAGCCTGCGTTTCATTGCGTTTTTTCGACAAGGGTGGGAGGAGTCAAAACGGTCACCGGATTGCCGCGGAAAGTCGCGATCACCATCTTTCCCGCCGCCGCAAAGGACTTGCGGTCCGCCTCCGCGATCGCCGCCTCCCCTCGCACCTGTGGCATCGTCACCTCCCGCGTCGTGATCCAATTGCGGTTGGCCACCAGGAATTCCGACCACACCATCATGCGGCCTTGCGGCTTCGCCATGATTCGTTCGGACATCCCCTCGGGGCAATGGATCACGCAACCCTTCGGCAGCATCACAAAGCGTTCGCCATCCCCAACGAACTGCGAAAGCTCGGCCAGACTGTAACCCTGCGGCTTGAACTTCACCACCTTGGGCTCCAGCCCCTTCTTTTTCCTCAGTTCCTTCAGCAGCTCGTCGCTCGGCAGATCGCCCGCCGGCCCCTTCTGTTCCTTTGGCAGGACTTCCGGCCCCGTCCCCGTGCGTCGCGGTTCTTCCTCCGCCGCGGAAGTGGCCACTGCCGCCGCGATGAATATGGTCACCCAAGTCTTCATGGCAGAACCTCGATCTTGAGCCATCCGTTTCCTTGCGTGCCGCTCAGGTCGATTGCCACGTTCAGCAGATCCGGCGTCTGGATCTCCGGCAAATCGATACCTTCGCTCGTACCCAGATCCGTCTTCTGCGGCGGGGTCCCGATCACCGTGAGATTCACATCCCCCAGATCCAGCCCTAGAAAGGGCGGCCGGTAGACTTGCGGCAGCTCTTCGCGGTTGATCTCGTAGCCCACTTCCAGCGCACTCCCCAGCACCGCACTGGAAGATGCTATCACCAGTTCACCGGACATCTCGGGTGGGGCCGGGTGATACTCGCCCAGCACGTAAAAGTGTCCGGTCGAATTCAGATTGTAGTGAGGAGGGCTCGTCAGCCCCGGCAAAATCGAGCTCAGCAGGTCGGAGCCCGCCATGTGGAAGGTCAGGTTTACCGGAACCTTGTTCTGTGGGTCGCACAGCGTCCAGTTCGCGCCGTAGCGTTGGGTCGGTTGCAGCCTCACCCCGGGCGAGTTCCCGCTCACTTGGAGCTGCTCCGGATAGAACTGCGCCAATCCGGTCTGCACCCGCACGTAGGTGCTTGAACTCACCACCGCCCCGGTAGGAATCAGGCCCAGCAGCTTCTCACGGAACTGGGTTCCCACCAGCACCGCATTCGCCGCGGAGTTCCCCAGCGTCAGACTCCCCGCCACCCCGAAGACGTCGTACCGGTAGGGCTGGCCCAAGGCCACCGTCTGGGATCGGTTCGCAGCGTTCAGCGCGACCGTGGAGGTCATGCCCGGCGCCCAGCACTGCACTTGAGCGCTGGCGGGATCTGTGGAGACGGCGACGAAGGCACACAATGGTACCGCTCGGAAAGCATTCCGGGGGATCATGGCTGGCTGATGTAAGGATGAAAACCCAGGCAACTCGGATTACCCGGGAAGGGGGGTGATCAGAACCGGCGTAAGGTGGGACTGCCGCCGGAACTGCAATCTTGCGTGTGGGCCCCCCTCGCGAACGAGCTATGGAACTCAGCACACTTGACTACCCAACTTGTCGCATCATCAAGGAAGTTGAACAAGAGGGCAGAGAAACCTTCTACTTATGGTTCCATAAGCATAACTCCCCGTCCTCCTAACCCACTGAAAATCGAATGATTTTCACCATCCCCTCTCCCGCGGCCGCCTGAATATTCTTCAACAGCACCGTCTTCGTTTGCTCCAACTGGAAGCGGATTGCCGGCTGCAAGACCTGCAGGGTCAGACACCCGTTTTTCAGTGAAACGGGCGTTGCATGCCGGGCCACGAACTCCCCCGCCACCTCTTTCCACATCTCCCTCAGGCGTTCTTCGTCGATCCCCTCGCTCGCACCGGCCTGCCGGAGGATTCCGGCAAGGAACTCCTTCGGCAAATGCAGGCGCTCATCCAGATGCGCAGGCTCGTCACCGCCCCGCCAGTCCCGCAGGATGGCGCGTCGCATCGCCTCCAGCCGGGATTCCTTTTTCATGGCTCGGTGGCGGGCTTATTCCTCGCCATCCTCCCCGATCGCTTCCACCGGGCAGCCTTCCATCGCCTCCCGGCACTGGGATTTCTCCTCATCGTTCTCGGGCTGCTTGTAGACGTAGGAATATCCCTCGTCGTCGGAGCGGGTGAAATTGTTCGGGGCGGTTTCGCGGCAGAGGTCGCAGTCGATGCACTGGCTATCGACGTAGAACTTGCCTGACACGTTCTCCGGATTCTTGTCTTCGCGGTCGGCCATCGGGAAATAAGGAGGATAATCCTGCTCCGGACTGCATCGCGCCACCTGACCTCCCATGCAATCCTTTTTGCGGACCTCTTTGCGGGCGAGGTTTCCACTGGCCAAGCCCCGGCGGGATTTCTAAACCGGGGCTGCGCCTTCACTCATGCCTGCGGATCCACCCAGCAATACCGGTTCACCCGACCGGAGCCGCCCCACCGCGGCCGACCTCTCCAAGGAAACCACCGAAGGCGACCTCTGGAATCTCGATGACGAGCCGGTCGAGAACCTGCCCACCAAACCTGCGCCTCCGCCCGCCGCCGGCAGCCGCGCCGCCCCTGCGGAATCCGCCGGGCGCAAGGCCATCCAGCGCTCCGAGCCTCAGGGCGCGGCGCGCAAGGCAGCCCCGGCCAAGGACGAATCGCCGTCCGCCGCCTCGCACGATGAAATCGGGGATCTCGACGAAACCCCGGGGGAAGATCAGGAAGAAGCCGTTCTCCTCGTCCTTGAGGACGAACCGCAGTCAGCCCCCGCGGCACAGCTTCCCCGGGAAGAAGCGCCCGCCCCACCGGCAGAGGCAGCCCCGCGCCAGAATCGTCCCCGTCCTGCACCTGCCCCGCCGCCAACCACCCTCTCACTCCCGAAGCTTAGTTCCCGCGAAATCATCGGCCTCGGTGCCTTTGGTTTCTTCATCGCGCTGGCCGCCATCTGGGTCATCACTCGTTTCTTCACCCAAGTCCCTTTCCAGGACAGCTACCTCGCCGCGCCCGATTATCCGGTTCGCGGCCAGCACGCAGTCATCATCGCCGCGGAAACCTTCTGGCGAGAGCCCGTCCGTGAAGGCGCGAACCGCGATAGCGCCAAGCGCGAGGTGATGATGATCCCGGTCGTGGAGATCACCTTCGATCCCAACTCCAGTGCCGGGGCTCTCTGGATCATCTTCAAGAATCAGGACGGCGAAATCATCGGCGACCCTCTCATCCGCTCCTTCACCCCCGCCGGGGCGAAGCTCGCCGTCGCCGCCACGGATGGATTCGTCAGCGAGGGGGATTACAACGCCTACCGCACCAGCGACAAGCACCCTTGGACCGTCGAAGTGCGCGAAGGCCCCTCCGCCGATGGCGGTTCCGCCTCCTTCAAGCCGCTCACCGTTATCCCCATTTCACCCCTGCGCCGCTGAATCATGTCTCAAAGCTCCATCCCGCCGCTGGTGCCTCGCGAAGGCTGGCACGTCATGCACCTCTTCTATCAGATCGACCATGCCCAGTGGTCGATCCTCGGCGATGATGAGAAGCGGATGGCCAAGACCCGGCTCACCGAGCTCGTCCAGGAGATCCGCGCCACCAAGGATACCCACCTCCTCACCTTCGCCATCGCCACGCCCAAGGCGGATCTCGGCTTCATGCTCCTCACCCCGGATCTCCAGGTGGCCAGCGCCTTCGAGAAGCAACTCACCCTCTCTCTCGGCCCGGAGATCCTCAGCCCGGTCTACTCCTACCTCTCTCAGACCGAGCGCTCGGAGTACACCACCACCTCCGAGCAATACGCCGCCGATACCCTCGTCGCGGAGAAAGGCCTCGCCGAGGGCAGTCCCGAATTCCAGCAGGCCATGAAGGAATTCGAGGAGCGCATGGACCACTATCTCAAGCACCGGCTCTACCCGGTGCTCCCGGATTGGCCCGTCATTTGTTTCTACCCCATGTCCAAGCGCCGCAGCGGCACGGACAACTGGTACTCGCTCGATTTCGAGGCCCGCCGCGAACTCATGTCCGGTCACGCCCGCGTCGGCCGCACCTACTCCGGCCGCATCCTCCAGCTCATCACCGGCTCCACCGGCCTCGATGAACATGAGTGGGGCGTCACCCTCCTCGCAAAGGACACCATCGAAATCAAAGCCATCGTCTACGAAATGCGCTTCGACGAAGTCTCCGCCCGCTACGCAGAGTTCGGTGACTTCTACATCGGCATGCAGCTCCCCCTCGACGAGCTCTTCCGCCGCGTCTGCCTCTAACAAGGCGCAGGCCTCAACAGCGAAGCCACTCTCAAGGCCCGCCCCTCAAAAGGGCGGGCTTTTTCACATCCTCGCGCCACAGACCCTTCCCCTCCTGTTAGAAACTCCTCCTCACAAAAGGAAAAGAGCCGCCGGTAGCACCAGCGGCGCTTTGAGAACCTCACCTCACTCCTCCATCCCTTCCATCTCCTCCTTCATCCGTTCCATCAGGCGGTCCATGTCCTCCAGATGGCGGCGCAGTCGGTCGGCGGAGCCGGGTTTCAAGGGAATCACCTGCGGGCGCTGCTGCTGAGGCCCCGCCTCATCGTCATTCCTCGTCACCTGCTGGCGCTCGTCCTCCTTCGCGGAGATCGCAGCGCGGGCCGCATCCTCGGAGAGCGGGTTGCTGTTCAGAACCTTCAAAATATGCGCCGCCGGCAGGATGAAGCTCCGCGTCCGGTCGGCACGCGCGATGGAGATCCCCACCACGTTTCCGTCCAGATCCACCACCGGGCCGCCGCAGCGGTCCCGTTCCAGCTGCATGTCGGTCTGGATCACCGAAGGGAAACCCGTCTTCACCAGGCTCGGCCTCGTGCCCATCCGCTCCATCTGGCGCAGGCGGCCATTCGGGAAGCCTTCAAACTCCGGCTTCTCCTTCATCGTCGCCTTCACGCTCTGCTCTTCGCCCTTACGGGTGTAGCGAATGTCCACGGCTTCGCCCGGACCGAAACCCGTCAGCGCGTTCCGCATCTCGAAAAGGCTGTTCACCGCGCGACCGCCGATCGAAAGGATCACGTCGCCGGACTTCAAGCCGGCCTCGGAGGCTCCGCTCTCTTCCTGCACCTCGCGGATCTTCACTCCGCTGCCCTTGTAGGTGTTGTCCAGTCCCACGCCCAGGAAGGCTTGGTCCTTCTCCCGCAGCGAGCGAGCTTCTACCGCCACCACGCCGAGCACCGTCGGCGTTTCGTCCGGAGACGCCGCGATCAGCATCTTGCCCAGCTTGGGAGCCTCGCCTTCCGAAAACTTGATCGGCTTGAAAGTCACCCCGTCGGTCTTCAGCACCGCCAAGTCCTCATCCTGATAGACCCCGGCTACCGTGGTCTTCGCCGAAGTATTGTCGAAACCGACCGCCAGGATATTTCCCTGCGCCATAGCGATCTCGCTCCACTTCGTCAGGATCCGGGTACCGTCATCCACCACCGTGCCGAAGCCCACCGGACGCCGGCCACGACCGGTGTCCGCCATGATCCACACGGTCGATTGCCGTGCGGTATCACCCACCGGCCGGATCGCATCGTAAAGCTGCGCCGCTTGCTCTTGAATCGCCAGCAACTCCTCCGGCCGCATCATCGGCACTTCCGGCTCGCTCCGCTGCGCCTGTGCCGCCGTCAGAAAGGCCGCGCTCAGCAGCGCTGCGATCATTCCTGTTTTCATCGTCGGATAAGAACTGACTTTCACTTCGGTTGCTCCTGCTTGATGAGTTCGACTTCCACGTCCAGCGACTGACCGCCGCGCTTCACGCTCACGGTGACCTTGTCCCCGGCCTGCTTCTTCGCAAGTAACACCTGTAGGAAGGCTCCGTCGCGGATCTTCGTGCCGTCGATCGATTCGATCACGTCGCCAGGCCTCAGCCCGGCCTTCGAGGCATGGGCGGACACCCCGCCGATCACCGCGCCGCCTCCGCGCACGGAGGGCCCCAGCGCGATACCCAGGATCGGGCGCTCAGGATTCAGCATCGGGTTCATCTGGAGTTCCCCCCAGACCTCCCCGGCCATTAAGCGCTCCCAGTCCTCCTTGAAGCCGTCAACCCCCGCGTGGTTGTTGTTCTTCAGCGCTTGGCCGATCGAGGAATTGATTCCCACCACTTTGCCGTCGAGATCGAACAGCGGACCGCCGGAATCACCGCCGATCAGCGTGCAGTCCGTGGTCAGGAAATTACCCGGGCCGTCGGAAACCACCCGCCCGAATCGCACCGGCGGCGTCCGCGCCGCGTCAAATCCCGCCGAGTGACCCATCGCGATCACCCAATCCCCCGCCTGCAGTGGCTTGGATTCCCCCCGTTCGATGTAAGGCCAAGGACCGTCCTCGACGATCTGCACCAGCCCGATGTCCTTGGACAGGTTGGCGCCCAGCACTTTTCCGTTCACCTGCTTCCCGTCCGGGAAGACCACTTGCACCTTCTCCGCCCCTTCGATCACGTGGGCAGCGGTCAGGATCAGCCCGTCCGCAGTGGTGATGACCCCGGAGCCGGAGGCACCGGAATCTTCCGAAATCAGTGCCACGGTGGCTGGCATCGCCTTCGTCGCCACCGCGGAGATTTTCTGTTCAAGCTTGCGCACGTCCTCGATCGTGCCCACGGGGTCTCTCGCCCACACCGGGCTCAGAAGCGCCGCCGCCAGCAAGGCTCCGGTCATTCCATGGAAAAATCTTTTGTGCTTCATCGCTTCGTCACACGTCAAAGCGACACGATCCACCCGCTTCGTCTGTCCCGGAACATCGCCATCGCCTGATCGGATCATCCGCGCTAATTTCTCCAAGTCCATGCCGAATCCCACACCGAAGGACCCGGACAAGTCCGCCGACAAACGCTCGTCCAATCGTAAGAAAGCCCCGGAATCCAAGCCTCCGGCGCTCGGCACGGTGGTTCTCTTCTGGCCCTTCCTGCTCTTCCACGGCCTGATCAAGCCGCTCCCGAAATTTCTTCGTTTCCCGGTCCGTTTCTTCGGTGATCTCGGGATTGCGGGACTCTACGTAGGCCTCATCATGGGCACTTTCTACTACGCCCGCGCTCAGCCCTTCGATATGGCCAAGGTGGCGGAAATGCCTCAGCGGACCATCGTTTACGACCGCCGCGGCGAGGAACTCGGCCGCATCCATGGCGAGAAGAGGGATGTCATCAACATTTCGGACGTCTCGCAGCACTTCATCTTCGCCATCCTCGCCCGCGAGGACAAACGCTTCTATAAGCATCATGGCGTGGACTGGGTCGGCGTGGCACGCGCCATGGTGGAGAACTTCAAGCGCCGCAAGGTCGATCAGGGTGCCTCCACCCTGACCATGCAGCTCGCCCGCAACAGCTTCAACCTGAAGTCGAAGTGGCTCGATTTCTCGCCCAAGCTCCAGGAACTCGATCGCAAGCTTTTGGAAGCCGCGGTTTCCTATCGCATCGAGTCCGCTTACTCGGGTGACGAGGGCAAGCAGGAGATCCTCCAACATTATCTCAACCGTATCTTCCTCGGCCATAACATCCGCGGTCTGGAAGAAGCCTCGCGCACGTACTTCGAAAAGAGCGCAAAGGACCTGACCCTCTCGGAGTCAGCTCTCCTCGCCGGCATCGTCCGCGGCCCGAATGCATTCTCGCCTTTCAAGACCATCGACGGTGCCAAGCGCGAGCGCGATACCACCCTTGACCGCATGGTCGCGGAGCAGTTCATCACTCAGGAAGAAGCGGATACCGCCAAGAAGGAGGAAGTGAACATCCGCCCGGAATGGCGCCGCACCTTTCACCACAGCTACGCCATGGACGCGATCACCCGCGAGCTGCTGCGCATCCTGGAGGAGGAAAACATCGAGATGGGCGGCCTGAAAGTGACCACCACCATCGACAACCTCATCCAGAAGAAGGCGGAAGAGGCTCTCGATGCGAAGCTCCGCCAAGTGGAGCGCTCGCCCGGCTACCCGCACCAGACGCGCTCGAAGTGGAAGGATCTTCCGGAAGGAGATCGGCCGCCACCGGAATACCTTCAGGGCAGCGTGGTCGCGATCGAGAACCTAACGGGGGCCGTGCTCGCCGTGGTCGGTGGCCGCAATGCGGATGAATCGAAGTTCAACCGTGCCCTGCAAGGTCGCCGCCAGATCGGATCGGTCTTCAAACCCTTCGTTTACCTCGCTGCCTTCGATGAAGGTCTGCGCCCGGATACCCTGATCAGCGATGGCCCGCTCTATCGCGGCGAGATCAAGAAAGCCGGCACATGGTCGCCTCAGAACTCCGATGGCAAGTATGGCGGGATGATGCCCGCCGCCACCGGCCTCATCCGTTCGCGGAACACCATGTCCGTCCGCGTCGGGAACAAGGCCGGCATCGACAAGGTCGCAGATACCGCACTCTCCGTGGGCTTCGAGACCCCCATGCCCAAGAGCCCGATCTCTTTCCTCGGCTCTTGGGAAGCCACCACCTACGAAGTCGCCTCCGCCTACACCGTCTTCCCGAATGGCGGCACTCGCCACCCTCCCCGCATCATCGATGAGATCCGCGATCGTGAGGGCAACATCCTCTACAAGGCAGATGCCGTGCCCTATGAAGCCACGCGCTCCGGCTCCGCATGGTCGGTGTCCAAGATCCTGCGTGAAGTAACCGAACGAGGCACCGCCGCCTCCGTGAAGTCGCTCGGCTTCAGCAAGCCCTGCGGCGGCAAAACCGGCACCACCAACGAGTATCGCGATGCCTGGTTTGCGGGTTACACCTCCAGCATCACCTGTGCGGTCTGGGTTGGCCTCGATACGCCCAAGAAGACCATCGACCGCGGTTACGGCTCTACCCTCGCCCTGCCCGTCTGGGTGGAGGTCATGAAGACCGCCGACAAGCTCGGCTACAAGGCCGAGGGCCTGAAGTCCCAGCTCTCCTTCGTCGAGTGCCGCCTTTGCCGCGAGTCCGGCAAGCGCGCCACCAACGGCTGTGAGCTTGATGGCGAAGCCTATACCGACAACGTCCCGGCCGACATCGTGCCTGCCGAGAACGACCTCTGTCCGATTCATCCCGCGAAGGCCTTGGCCGTGAACGAGGATGCCCCGGCCTCGGAACCGATGCGCGCCACACCCGTCGATGACGAAGCCCCGATGCGCGCCCAGCCCGTCGACGAAGGCCCCATCCAAGAGGAAGAAGAAGCTCCTCTGAAAGCCATCCCCGTCGAAGAGGAGTAATCCCTCTGCTCACGGATCACCCGGCACTTTCCCATGTCTTCCTGGCGTACCACCCGCAAGATCCCGGCTTGGCAGTCATGGATGCCGGAATGGCTCCGGACCGCCCTCCGTTGGGGAATCTGGGCCGTGGTGATCTGCCTTGTCACCCTTTTGGTCGGTGCCATGTATTTCTTCGCGGAGGCCTCGCGCTTCGACCTCGCCGAGGTCGCCAGGATGCCGGCCCGCACCACGATCTTCGACCGCAACGGCAAGGAGATCGGCAGCGCCGGCGGCAACAATCGCCGCCTCGTATCTCGCCAAGACATCCCTGACTTCTTGGTGAAGGCCCTCCGTGCCCGCGAGGACGCCCGTTTCTTCGAGCACTCCGGCGTCGATGTCCGCGGTCTGCTCCGCGCCACGGTCCGCAACGTGAAGGATGGCGATTTTACTCAAGGCGCCTCCACTCTTTCGATGCAGCTCGCCCGCAACACTTACGGCGAGGAGCACAAGCAACTGAAAGCGAAATCAATTCACCGCAAACTCCTCGAGATCGCCCTCACCCTCCGTATCGAGAACCACTACACGAAGGATCAGATCCTCGCCCACTATCTCAACCGCATCTACTTCGGCTCCGGCTGCCATGGTGTCGATCAGGCCGCCCGCACCTACTTCGGCAAGCCCGTCTCCGAGCTGAACGAAGCCGAGTCCGCGATGATGGTCGGCATTATCCGCGGCCCGCACATCTTCTCGCCCTTCCGCAACTTCAAAGCCGCCAAGGAACAGCAGACCCAGACCTTGGCCCGGATGAAGGCGATGAAGCTGATCGACGCGGAAACCGTCGACCTCATCAGCAACAGGCCCATCAAGCTGGTTCCTTCCGAACAGCGCACTTCCGAGCGTTCCTATGTCCTCGAGGCGGTGCAGAAGGAGCTGCAGGACATCCTCGATGATGAGGATATCCGCGACGGCGGCTTGGTCGTGAAGACCACCCTCGATAGCGGCTGGCAACTGCGCCTTGAAACCGACCTCTCCGAGTCCCTCCGCAAGATCGAGCAATCGAAGACCTGGACCTATCCCGTCCACGCCAATCACGAACCCGGACAGACCCCGGCCTACCTCCAGTGTGCCGCCGTGACCCTCGAAACCAAGACCGGTGCCATCCTCGGTCTGGTCGGAGGCCGGGACTATCTCGACTCCCGTTTTGATCGCACAATCGGCGCCCGCCGCGATCTCGGTGCTGCCTTCGAGCCATGGATCGCTGCCGCCGCCGCCGAGCGCGGACGCATCGTCCTCCCCGGCAAGCCGGTCCAAACCGGCCGCCAGATCGGCCCGAAGGAAACCGCCCGGATCGCGAAGCGCTGCGGCATCACCGGCCCCTTCCAAGAATCGGAAGATCTTTTCCGCGGTATCGCCGCCGCCACCCCCCTCGAACTCGCTACCGGCCTCGCCACCCTCGGCAATCAGGGCATGCGCCCGAAACCCTTCCTGATTCAGTCGATCGCCACTCCGGACGGAAAAACCGTTTACCAGGCCTCCAGCTCGCTCTCGCCCGCCATCGGCAAGGCCGCCGCCAAGGAAGCCGCCTCCCTGCTCGAAAACACCGGCAGCACCCGGGTCTACGGCGGTGCCACCGGCTCCGGGCGGGACGCATGGCTCGCCCGCCTCGGCCCCAAAGGCTCCACCGCCATCTGGGTCGGATTCGATCAGCCCCAACGCATCAGTTCCGCCGCCCAGCTCGACCAAGTCCTTTCCGATCTCGCCACCCGCTTGGGAAATTGAGCCCCACCGAAAGGTGACTTCCCGCCCGCTTTACCCGCTTGCAATGCCCGTCCGACCGGGAAACAGTCACGCCGTCCTCTTCTCCACTTTCCGACCCATGAATCGACCCATCGTTTGGCTGGCCCTCTTGGCCACCTCCGGTCTCGCGCCAGCCCAGCAACCGGCCGCTCCGCCCCAAGCCCGGCCCGCCGGTGCCTTCGAGGTGAACGGCATCGCCGCCAAGGTGAACGGCCGCGTGATCACGAAAAACCGGGTCGGCTTCATGCTCGCACCCATCTATGCCCAGCTGATGGCCCAATTCCCGCGCCGTGGGGCCGAGTTCGAGCGCCAGGCTCTGGAAGCCCGCGAGAAAATCCTCCAGGAGCTGATCGACCGCGAAATCATCCTCTCCGAGTTCAAGGCCATGGAGTCCAAGGGCGCCAACCTGCCACCCCACGTGGTGGAGAAGGAAATCGATCGCCAGATCCGCGAACTCTACAATGGCAGCGAAGTGAAATTCGAGGAGGAGTTGAAGCGCGCCCGCATGACCCGGGACGGCTTCCGCAAGATGACGCGCGAGCAGCTCATCGTGCAGGCCATCCGCGCCGAACACTTCTCGGACGCCCCGCCGCCGCTCCCGGGTGAGATCCAGAAAGAATACTCGTCCGTAAGGGACTCGATCCGCGATATCACCAAGGACAAGATCACCTTCAACAAGATCTTCCTGCCGCGTCAGGACGCGCAGAATCCTCTCGCCACGGCTGAGTCGCAGCTCGCCTTGGCCGAACAGATCGCTGCCGATGTAAAAGCGGGTTCCGACTTCTCGGAGCTGGCCAAGAAGCACTCCCGCGACGCCTTCTCCGCAGAGGGTGGCTTCCAAGAGAACGTCCCCCGCACCGATCTCGCCCCGGAGTTCGCCGCGATCATTTTCAATGGCAAAGCGGGCGACGTCGTCGGGCCTCTGGAAGACCCCGCTGGCTTCACGGTCGTGAAGATCGGCCAGATTTTCCCCGGGCCGGCCCCCTCGCTCAGCGAGGTGAAGGAGAACATTGAGGAGCGGGTCCGCCGCAAGAAATCCTCCGTTGCCTACGAGCGGTGGATCGAAGGCAAGCGCCGCGCCGCGATGATCGAGAAGAAGATCTAAGCTGAGCCCATGCCCCGCATCCTGATCACTCAGGGAGATCCCGCCGGGATCGGCCCCGAGGTGGTGGCGAAGGCACTCGACTCGGGACAGTTGCCATCCGGATTCGATTTCCAGATCTTAGGGTCTGCCGTCGCGGCCACCCCGGGCCGACCGGACGATGCCAGTGCCTTGGCGGCACTGGAGGCCCTCGAGGAGTCCGTGCGGATCCTCAAATCGGACGCCGATGCAGTTGCCGTGGTCACCGCTCCGGTGTCCAAAGCAACCCTACAACGCCGCGGATTCTCATTTCCGGGCCAGACGGAATTTTTCGCGGAACGCTTTGGCTGCAATAGCTTTGCGATGTGCCTCAGCGGCGCCACCATGAGCGTGGGACTGGCAACCATCCATATCCCGCTCGCGAGCGTTCCCTCATCCTTGACGGTGAGCGGGATCGTCCGCGTCGGTCTCCTGCTCGCGGACTTCGCCCGGCGCCGCTTCGGCCGTCAGCCCCGCATTGCCGTGGTGGGGCTCAATCCCCACGCCGGAGAAGAAGGTCGCTTCGGCGATGAGGAAACTCGCATCATCACCCCGGCCATCGAAGCCCTCAATCGGACTGAGACCGGCGACTTCTCGGGCCCTCACGTGCCGGATGCCGTCTTCCGGCAGGCCGCCCGCGGCGAGTTTGATGCCGTGCTTGCCATGTATCATGACCAAGGCCTCATCCCTCTCAAGCTCCTCGACTTCGACACTGGCGTGAATGTCACACTCGGCTTGCCGAAGCCTCGCACCAGCCCCGACCACGGCACTGCCTTCGATATCGCTGGCAAGGGCATCGCCCGCGCCGATTCCATGATCCACGCCATCAAGCTGGCCTGCGAACTCGCCTGATTCGCGATGCTCTACGACACCACCGCCGATGTGATCCGGAAGGCCCTGAGAGGCCTCGGCATGGCCCCTTCGGAGGCCGCTGCTGCTGCCGGACTTCCGGAACGCGAGGTCCTCGCCGCTAGCCGGGGTAAGGTTTTAGCTCAGACACTCCGCCAACTCGCCCCGGCGCTTTGCCTCAGCCCTGGAGCTTTGGCCGGACTCCCCGGCTACACCCCGCCCGCTTGCCCTCTCGCGGAGGTTCAGCGGATCGAGCTCCCCTTCGACGACGAAACAGTGAACGCTTGGCTCGTTGCCGATGGCGAGGGCGGTCATCTGCTTTTCGATACAGGTGACGGCCCGAACGACGTCCGCAAGGTCCTTGAGAATCTCGGCATCGAATCGGTCACCGTGCTGATTACCCACGAGCACGGCGACCATACCGGCGGACTCCGCGGCTTGGGCCACATGGCCCTGCGCATTCAGGACCCGCAACAGGGTGACCTTCTTCATCTTGGGACCCTCACGATCCGCGTCATCGACCTCCCCGGCCACTGCGAGGGAGCCGTAGGCTACGTGGTCGAAGGGCTAGGCCTCCCCCTCTGCGTCACCGGGGATGCCCTCTTCGCCGGCTCCATGGGCGGATGCGCCCCGGGCACGCCCTACCGCGAAGCTTTGGAAGCCTTGCGCCGGAACGTGATGACCCTCCCTCCGGAAACGATCCTTCTTACCGGTCACGGCCCCGCCAGCACGGTGGCAAGCGAGCGCCTCTCAAACGCATTCCTCGCCGATCTGGCCTAGCGCTTCCCGCCTCCGGTCCCGCGCTTCTTCGGCTTGTCGAACTCGATGTAAGTCACCGACTTGGTGCGATACTCCCCACCCCGGTCTTCCAAGGTGTTGACCCGCATGGACTCGACCGTCCAGCCCTTCCCGCCCGGAAGCTGCATCACCTTGTTCACGAGGAACTCCTTCAGCGGCTTGCCCTGCTTGTCGTGAGCACGGACCTGCCAGAAGGCTCCGTATTTTTTGTGGACCCAGACATAGACCACCTTGAAGGCCCCTTGCCCGGTGTTGTTATCCAGGCGGATCTTGTAGCACTGGGCCCCGTTCGCGTTCTCCTCGCCTTCCAGCTTGGCATTCGGCCAGTAGAGAAAGCGCAGGGTGAGATCCTCATAGGAGACATCCGTCCCGGAGATCGGCTCGGCCAACTTCTTCGAAGGGAACGCCGTGGTCTTGCCGTTCTCCGCCACGGTCAGCAGATCCGCCTTCTCGTCACCCAGGCGGATGTGAAAGCGCTCTCCATTCCCGAGGTTGAACTGCATGTTCTCCTCGCGGACATAGAGGCTGATCGGAAATTTTTTGCCACCGCCGCGGATCGAGCCATCCAGATCGAAATCCTGCAGGGTCGCGGAGAGCCGGATGCTTTTGATCATCTGGTTCGCGTCCGGCGCCTGCGCATGAAGCGGGGCGACGGCAGCGGCGAGAAAAGCGGAGGCGAGGAAAGCTTTCATTGGCGGCGCGATAGAATGGCCTAGAAGGGAGGACGGCGCAAGGCTGCGCGGCATTCGCAAAAAGAGCGCTGCGGATGACCGGGATTTTTCAAATTCCTGCCATTAGGTGCTTGATGCAGACAGCGGCCACGAAGTGGAATCGGCCCACAGCACTCGCTACGCCCTTCCGCACGCACCCCACATGAGCCTACGCACGCAGCTAACGGAAATCCTCCCGCCCTTGTTGCCGAGCAATCCGGCCGAGTCGATCAAGGGCACCGAATTGATCCGCTTGGCGCGCCTGCAACTGAACGGGGCTTATTCCGACGCCTCGCTGCGTTACCATTTCTCCATCATGTCCTGCGATCCGGCCTCGCCGATCGCCAAGGTGGAAAAGGGCCAAGGCTACTACCGCCGCACCGCACCGGTGCCGGCACTGACCGGCGCCCAGGAGCTTCTCGCCCTCAGCCACGGCCGCCTCGACGATTTCGGCTCGGACCATGAGGCGGTGGACGCCGCGCTCGAGCGCCTGCGCAAGTTCCGCGCGGTCGTGATGCGCTACTACGACGTCAACGGCCGCTTCCCCTTCGTTTTCCGCCAGGCATTCGCCCAAGGCTCCCCGCTCGGTAACCTCTGGAAATTCCCGGAAGTGGTGCTGGTGGACTGGGAGACCGGCGAAGGCCCGGATGGCGAGCTCACCCTCGACCCCACGATGCTCTCGCTCAAGCAGCGCATGGGCCTGCCGCCCTTCCGCCTGCATGCCGCCCGCCTGCGCATCCAACCCTCGCTCGATAGCTTCCGCGAGGACTTCTTTCAGGCTCTCTCCGCCTCGATCTGGGCGCAGGGTGGCGAACTGATCTACGCCGCCCCGGTACTGGATGAAGCACTGGCTGACGCCCTCCGCCGCCTGAATGCCGCCTTCGGCGTCGGCGTCATCTCCTTCGGTCTCACCCCGCAGGCGCTGGATGACCTCCCCCGCCCCGCCAATATCCTCAACGCCCATCCGAAGGAAACGGAAGCGCTGATGGAGCGTCTGGACGTTCATCGCATCGCCGCACCGCACTCCCGCCAGCACATCGATTGGCAGGCGCTCGACGGCCTCCGCCGCGAAAGCCCGGAGATCGACCAACTCATCGCCTGGCTCTCTTCCTGCATCGAGAACGGCCGCGCCGAAGCTTACCGCGAGGAAGCCTGATTGCATTGACCCTTGCCGCAGGCACGCCCGCGGACATTCTTCCCGCCATCGATGCCCGGCGCGCCAGTCAATGTGATCTGTATGAAGTGGGGGAAGCGTTACCCCGCGCAGTACGTGAATATCCTCTTCCGCTCCCTGCAGCGGAATCTCTCTCGCCCCTTCCGTTTCATCTGCCTCACGGATAACACGGATGGCCTCGTCGAAGGGATCGAAACCTACCCTTTCCCGGAGAACCCCGGCATCACTCAGGCCAAATGGCCGAACGTCTTCCTGAAGCTGGTCATGACCCGCGACGGCTTCGCCGATCTCGAAGGGCCGACCCTCTTCCTCGACCTCGATCTCGTTATCCTGGACTCCGTCGATTGCTTCTTCGACTACCAGCCCGGGAAGAACTGCATCATCCACAACTGGATCGAGCGCCGGAAGCAGATCCTCCGCAAGCGCCCGGACATCGGGAACTCCTCGATCTTCCGCTTCGAGGCCGGCAAGTCGCAGTACATCTACGAGACCTTCATCCGTGAGATGGATCGCGCCCAGGACCGCTCCATCTTCCAGACCGAGCAGGCCTTCCTCACCTATGCGATGAAGGAACGCTACTGGTGGCCGGAGGAATGGGTCCGCAGCTTCAAGTACAACTGCCGCCCCTCCTTCCCGCTCAATCTCATCGTCGCCCCGCAGAAGCCCCCGGGCGCGAAGGTCCTCGTTTTCCACGGAAAGCCCGACCCGCCGGATGCCGTGACGGGAGTTAGCGATGGCAAGATCCACCATCGGGTCCTCGCTGCCCCATGGGTGGCCGATTACTGGCACGAGTAATCAGTCCCTGCCGCGGCCCGGACGCTGGCGGAAGCCGCCGCGCTCGCGCTCACTACGATTCGCCCGTTGTCGCCCTCCTTCGGCGACCCGGTTGGAGAAATTCTGGATCATGGCCTCTTGCTCGGCCGCATCTAGCGAGCCGTCGCCATTCGCATCCGCACGGGTAAAGCCGCGCTGCATCCGCTCGGAGACCTCGTTCTGCGTGAGGATGCCATCGCCATTCGCATCCTGCTCCTTGAAACGCGAGTTCATCTGCACCTTCAGCTCCGCGAAACGCTTGGCTTGGAGTTGGGCCTTGTAGGCATCACGCTGTTCCTGGGTCAATGGACCGCCGGGTGTTCCTGCCGCGGGGGCCTGAGGAGTCACCGCGGCAAGCGCTGCCGAGGGAACCGATGAAATTGGCTCGTCCACCGCTTCCTCCAGTGCCTCCGTTGTTTCTTCGGCAGCAGCCACCTCCTTCTCCCTCTCTGCCGATCGCTTTGAGCCCAGCGGCCTGAAGGTCTTCGGCTTGCTATCCGGAACCGCCGCCTGCTCCTCGTTCTTCTCGCAAGAGGAAACCAGAGCGATCACCGGGATCATCCAAAGGAACTTCGCTTTCATGGGCTAGGGCACGAACCTCAGCCAGTCTGACAAGTTGCGAAGATCTCGCCAAGACAGGAATCTGCGCAGAAACATCGTATTCAGCCCGGACTCACCGTAGAGAAGGAGCCAATGACCAAGGCGCGAACGCTCGCGATCATCATCCCGCTTGCTTCCATTCTCGGTGCAGCGATCTGGCTCGCAATTCCTGGGCAAGTCTCCCCCGCCACGCGTCCACCTGAACCCTTGGCCGGCCAGAACAAGCGCCCGTCCGGCAGCACCGAAGGAAAGCTCAGGAGCATCCGCCTTCCCGCCTTCAAGGTCGAGGACATCAGCGTCGCGGAATTTGTGGATTATCTCCGCGGACACTCGATCGCCAGCGACGGGAATCCAGGCGACTTCCCCGGAGTGGACATCCGCATCATGCCACCGCACCACGGCTTCCAAGAAGATGCCGAACAGGGCAGACTCTTAACCGGAGACTACCGGATCAGGGAGCTGGCCCTCCCAAGCATGACTCTTGAAGAAGTCATCCGTCATGCCTTCGAGAAAACCAAGATTCGCTATGCCGTGCGGGACGAGGTGCTCTGGATCCACGGTCCTGCCGACCACAAATAAAAAGCCGGACCCCGTATCGGAGTCCGGCTTTGAGATCGATCCTTCCGGTCGCGATTAGCGCACCTTGATGTGGAAGGAGGTCCGCAGCTTGCCGCCTTCCACGCGCTCGCTCAGGCTGATGCCGTCGAATTCAGCGAAGGCCTCGAGGCCCTTCTGGATCCGCGGGATCTCCGCCTTGAATTGCTCGTAGTTCGGGCCCATCACCGCTTCCCCGTGCTTCTCCAGCAGGCTCACCCAGTCGGACGAGAAGGTCCGCAGGGCATCGAAATCGAATTCGAACCAAGCACCCGTCTTGTCCTCGCCGGCGCTATCCGCTGCCGCGATGAGGTCGAAGGCCTGCAACTTCGAGGTGGAGGCCACGAACCACTTGTCGCCCACGGTCACGCAGGGGTTCAGATCATCGCCGGTGAAGGGCAACGGGAAGGACCAGGCGGTGTGCCCGTTCCGCTCCGAGCTCGTCGGCTTCTGCATCGGGATTTCATTGCCAGAGATCTCGCTCACCGTTTTGAAGATGTTCTTCAGCGAGCCTTCCACCTTGGTCCAGGACTCCTGCAGCTTGGCGCGATCCGTCACCGGCGAGATCACCGAAGCACGGACGAACTTGCCGCCGTCGATCAGCTCCTGCGGCAGGCCCGGAATGGTGGGCACTCCCCCCTTCAGGTCCACCACCAGCGCAGATTCCGTGCCCAGACCGGCTTCCGCCGTCTGCAGCGCATCCCAGATGCCGATGGTATCCGTGCGGAACTTCTCGTTAAAGATACCGAAGCCCTGCTTGAATTGCGCGAAGTCCGCGTTGTCGTCGAGGTTCAGGCCCGCCACCTTCTCGGCGATCGCATAGCCCGTCTCGATGATCGCTTCGCCGTATTCGTTGGCGCGCTTGTTATACTCCGGGCTGGAGACCCAGTTGCCGAACATCAGCACCCCTTCGCCACCGCCCAGCTTGGACAGCTTGTGAGCGGCACCGTGGTCGAAAGCTCCGCGATCCACACCGCCGAACAGTTCGAACTTCACGCCCTCGTCGAGGACGATCAGGCCACCGCTCGTATCCGCCTTGGCCATCGCGATCAGCGCGTCCTCCTTCTCGCCCACCAGCTCCAGCAGGGAGGCCAGCTCGCGGGTATCGCCGAAGGCCTCGGAACCGGTCAGGCCGTCGCGCACGCCCAGCGCCATGTCCTTCAGGCTACCTGCCACCAGCGATTGGGTCAGGCCCTTCTCGGCGTAGGTGAAGCCCACGATCTTCTTGTCCTTGTAGCCATCCACGTAGGAGATGCCCTCGTTGGCCGCCAAGGAATCCTCCACCTTGTCGACGAGCGGGAGAGCCTCCTCGCTGTCGCCCAGATAGAGCATCAGGTAGTTCTCCGGAGCGATCGAACCGTAGGCGATGACGATGTTCTTCTTCTTCAGCGCCTCGATCAGCTTGTCGACATCCGCCGGAGCCAGCATCTGGTCGATCTCTGCACGGCCCTGCTCCAGCGTGGTCGCCAGGAAAGTACCGGCGATTTTCACGCCCTTGAAAGCGGCGCCGCCCTTGGTGAATTCAATCGGAGCCGCGGCCTCGCCCAGCGCGCCGACAGCCATTTCCAGACCCGAGGCGAGCTGCTGCTGCGCCATGCCCAGGGTCTCCGCGTCTTCCGCCTTGATGCCCATCAGCACCGGCGGGACGGCCAGCCCTTCGATCAGCGGCATCTCCTTGCCGAGTTCCTTGGCCAGCTCCAGCATTGAGGACTGGGTGGCGGCGTCCATGCCGGAGAAGTCGCCGGTCTTCGCACCTTCGGCGAAGGCCTGCGTCAGCACGCGCATCTGGAAGTAGTTGCTGCGGCGGCTCAGGTCCATCAGGTGCTTCACCTGCGGAGCCGTGCCCTTGCCGGTCGCCATGAAAATTTCCTGGCCCACGAATTTGCCGGCCATCACCGCACCCTCCGTGATCTCGGCCTCGGGATCGGTGCCACCTTCGGCCTGCGCGACCTCGCGGATGAAGCCCCAAGTCTTCAGGGACTTCAGGCGCTTCACGATCTCCTTGCCGTCGTAAATGCCGAGCACGCTCTCGGTATCCTTCGAGAGGCGGCCGACGATCCCCAGCATCGCGGCGCGCTCGCCGGGGCTCAGGGCCTTCACTTCGGGAGCAGGATTACCCACCACGGCCTTCACGGCCTCGGCGACGGGTCCTGCTGCCGGCGGAGCGGATTCTTCCTTCTCTTTCTTGCCACAGGCGCTGAGAACCAGCGCGGACGCGGGAAGAACCGACCACCATGTACGGAACGATTTCATTACCCGCAAAGCTTACGGAAATTCACGAACACTGAGCAATTCCAAAGCAGGACCGATTTCGCACCGCCCTAACGGCAAAAGGCCGGGGGCGCAGCGCACTCCCGGCCTCTATCTCAGAGTTGTAGGGGCAGCCCCTTACTTCGCTTCCTCGTGGCTTGCGATCGACCGCACCCACACGTTGCGGAAGTCGATCGGATCCCCGTGGAACTGGAGCTGGATCGGCCCGGTCTCGGGGTGATTCTCAGGATACTTCGCCAGCTGGCGGTACTGCGTCGGCCCGATCAACTTGCGGGCATTCTGCACCACCACGCCGTTCACCAGCACCGTCGCCACGGCAGGCTCCACCACCTTGCCGCCTTCGGTCTTCGGCGGGGTGAAGAGGATGTCGTAGCTCTGCCACTCACCCTGCGGGCGGATGGCATTCACCAGCGGGGGGCTCTGCCCATAAAGGGCTCCCGCGGTGCCGTCCGCATAAGTCGGGTTCTCGTGGCTCTGCAGGATTTGCACCTCGTACAGGCCCATCAGGAAGATTCCGCTGTTGCCACCGCCTTGGCCCTTCACCGGGCGGCCCGGCGGCACGCGCCACTCGATGTGGACCTGCACGGGGCCGAACTTGTCCTTGGAAACCAGTGTTCCCGGCGCGGCGGTGAAAATGCCGTCCTTCACCGGCCAAGTGGCAGGCTTGCCATCGGTCGTCCAAGCGTCGAGCGATCTGCCGTCGAAAAGCACCTTGGCGTCAGCCGGGGCCTTCACCACCACTGCTCCGGCGTTTTCCACCACCGGAGGCTGCGGGCGGCTGCCGTCGTGCACCTTCCACGGCGTGCCCGGGATCTGCGGGGTGCCGGGATCGATTCCCGGGCCCTCGGCTGCTACTGCCATCCCCCCGGCTGCCAGGCAGCCGGCCATCGCCGTCCATCGGAGTGCTCGCATGAGTTCAACTGGCAAAACGCTCTCCCCGGTGCAATCTTTCGCTGCGTTCGTGACATCGGGGTTGCGGACGCTTGGGGATTGTGAAATTTTTCACAAGCGTCTGCGCCATGAGCAATTCCACCCTTCCGCAGGGCCGTAACGAGCGGTTCCCATTCGAGCTAGTCAGGCCCCAGTTGGAACGTGTGGAAGCTTCCATCCGCGATCAGGTCCGCGCCTTCGATCCCGCCGTCGAGCCCTACGTCAGCTACGTCTGCAATACCTCGGGCAAGCGCATCCGCCCCGCCCTCTCGATCCTCGCCGGCGGCGCGCTCGGGAATGTCGAGGATGGGCACGTGAAGCTCGGCGTGATCCTCGAGTTGGTCCACATGGCGACCCTCGTCCATGATGATATCATCGATGGTGCGGTGACCCGCCGCATGGTGCCCACCGCGAATGCCAAATGGGGTGCCGGACTCTCGGTGCTCCTCGGCGATGCTCTCTTCTCTCACGCCTTGGCCCTTGCCACGGAGTTCAATGACATCGGCATCTGCCGCAAGGTCGGCATCGCCTCGCGCGAAGTCTGCGAGGGCGAGATCATCCAGACCCAGCGCCGCTTCGATCTCACCCTCACGAAGGCCGATTATTTCCGCATCATCGAGATGAAGACCGGCGCGCTCTTCGCCGCCGCCACCGGCATCGCCGCTGCCATCTCCGGTGCTGACGAAGCCACGGAAGCCAAGCTCTACGACTACGGCTTGAAGCTCGGCACTGCCTATCAGATCTATGATGACTGCCTTGATCTCGTCGGCAGCGAGGAAGCCGTCGGCAAGACGCTCCGCACCGATCTCGAAAAGGGCAAGCTCACCCTACCGATCCTCAACCTCCTCGATTGCTCCAGCGAATCGCAGCGCTCCAAGCTGACCAAGCGCATCGTGGAGCAGCAGCCGCTCGATCTCCCCGTTCTCGTCGGCATCGCCGAATACGAGGGTGCCATCGAGTCCGCTGTCGATACCGCCCAAGCCATGCTTGGCACCTGCCGCGACCACCTCGTCGGCCTCCCCGGCGGCGAATACGTCGAGGCCCTCGAACAGATCACCCGCTTCCTCGGCGCCCTGCTCGAAAAGTGCCGCCGCTGATTCGGGCGCCTCGCGATCTTTTACGTGGACAAGGAGAGGGTGCGTCTCGCGCCCCATCGAAGGACCTTGGGTTTGGATGAGCCGAAGCCGTCTTATTTAGCCGACTCACGCCCCTCAAGATCTTCAAACCTGAAGAGTCTTTCGGTGCGCATAATGTAGAGGATGAATACCAAGTCCCCGGAGACCCGGTAAAAAATTCGAAGCGGAGGAAGCACGAGATGACGATAAACCGTCCCTCTCAATTCCTGCGGACACGCCCCCAATTCGGGAAACGACTCAAGTTGATCAACCCGGGCAAAGACCCTCCGCACCAGCCGCTTTGCAGCCGAGGGATCATCCAGCGAAATATAATCTGCAATCCCGTCGAGGTCGCTCAGCGCGGGATCGGTCCAAATTACTCGAGCCATCGCGCCATTCGCTTCTTGGCATCCGCGTGAGGCACCACTCGGCCTTCCAGGATCGCCTTCTCTCCTCGGGCGATCCCTTCCAACAGTTCGAGCTTTTTCTGCATCCGCGAGAACTCATCCACACCCAGCAGATAAGCTGCTGGCTGACCGTGCTGGGTAATCAAAACCGGCTCCTTATGCTCGGCCAGTCCATCGATAATCTCGGTCGCGCGGCGCTTCAATGTGGTCACCAATTCGCTTCTCACGAAGTGACACTAAAGTATCACATCGAAGTAGTCAACCTGACGGGGAATTCAAACCGCCTCCGCCGTGTAGATCGACGCCACCCCGCAGCTCAGCGGCTCCGCCTCAGCACCTTTAAACCCCTGAGCCTCGATCAACTCGCACATCGCTTTCCCCATCGGGAACTCTTCGATCGATCCTCCCAGATACTCATAGGCATCCTTCTGTCCCGTCAGGGCACCTGCCATTTTCGGCAGGACGTTGTGGAGATACCAGCGATACGGCTTCCGCAGCAGATTCTCCGGCAGTGAGAAGTCCAGCACCAGCAGATGCCCGCCGGGCCTCAGCACCCGCCGCATCTCCTTGATCGCGCCTGCGTAGTTCACCATGTTCCGCAACCCGAAGGCCACGGTCACCACATCATACTCGCCATCCTTAAAGGGCAGCGCCATCGCATCCGCCACCAACGTGCGCGCCAAGCCGCGACGGGTGGCATGCACCAGCATCTCCGCGCAGAAATCGCTCCCCGTGACCTCCGCCTCCGGGCACTTGTCCTGCATCTCCAGCGCCAGATCGCCGGTGCCGGTGGCCACATCGAGAATCCTCCGCGGCTTCCAGCCCTTCACGATCCGCGCCACCTTCTTCCGCCACAAAATGTCCGTGCCCAAGCTCAGCACGTGATTCGTGGTCACATAGCGGTCCGCGATCCGCGCGAAGGCATCGCGGACATACGAAGGATCCTGAATCGTTCCGGCACCCATGATCATTTCAGTCAGGGCAGAATGTCGGCGTAGATCCCCGGATCGCTACCCGGAATCTCGATTGCCCCGCAGGCTTTCGCATAAAACTCCTTCGGCCCCACTCCGCCGATGAAGGCGTAGGCGTAGCCGGTGTCGCGCAGCGCTTCCAGCGACTTGAATAGCAGTGCCTTCCCGATCCCCGTGCCGCGGGCAGCTTCGGAAACCCCGGTCGGGCCGAAAAAGCCTTTCATCGTCGTATCGTAGCAAGCGAAGCCCAAGATCACCTTGTCCTTCGTGGCGATGAAGCAGGCCACCGGCTGACGGGTGATCGCCACCTCCACCTCGCTCACCCACTTGGCCGAGAAGTTCGCCCGGGCGAATTCCGCCACCGTGTGCTTCTCAAAGGCCCGGGCACGGCGCAGCGTGATTCCCTGCGCCGCCACCTTGGCATAGATCTCCCCGCTGTCGGGAAGGTCGTAGAGCCGCACCAGCATGTCGATCATGCCGGATGGGTAGCGGATCGGCGGGCACCGGCAAATGGGAAATCACCGCATCGGAACGCATTTCCCATCGACACCGGCCCTCCCTGCCACGTTTCATGCCATGAGGAAATGGCTTCTTATCTGCGCTTCGAGAATGTCACACGGCGCTTCGGCTCCTTTACCGCCGTCAACAACGTCACGCTCGATATCGAAAAGGGCGAGACTTTCTCCCTGCTAGGCCCCTCAGGCTGCGGGAAAACCACCCTGCTCCGCATGGCCGCGGGCTTCGACAAGCCGGACAGCGGCCGCGTCCTCCTCGATGGCAAGGACATCACCCCTTTGCCGCCGGACCAGCGCCCGGTGAACACCGTCTTCCAGAGCTACGCCCTCTTCCCCCACCTCTCCATCCGCGACAACATCGGCTTCGGCCCGAAGATTGCGAAATGGGCTCCGGACGCAATCAAGCGTGGCGTCGATGAGATGCTCGAGCTCGTCGACCTGAAGGCCCACGCCGACAAGAAGCCCTCCCAACTCTCCGGCGGCCAGAAGCAACGCGTCGCCATCGCACGCGCTCTCGTCAACAAGCCCAAGGTTCTGCTCCTCGACGAACCCCTCGCCGCCCTCGACCTGAAGCTCCGCCAGCGCCTCCTCGTCGAACTCGATGCCATCCACGACGAGGTCGGCATCACCTTCATCTATGTCACCCACGACCAGGGCGAGGCCATGTCGATTTCCGATCGCATCGCCGTGATGAACAAGGGCGTGATCGAACAGGTCGGACCTCCCGCCGAGATCTACGAGGCCCCGCGCAGCTCCTTCGTCGCCGCCTTCATCGGCGATACCAATTTCCTCGATGGCAAGATCACCGAGTGCATCGACAGCCGCTTCTCCCGCTGCGAGGTGAAGGGCTTCGGCACCATCGTCATCGACAACGACAAGCCCGTTAGCATTGGCGACCGCATCCACCTCTCGCTCCGACCCGAGAAACTCGTCGTCTCACGCGACCGGCCGAATACCACCGAGATCGACAACGCCATCGAGGGCAAGGTCGAGGACGTCATCTACTACGGCTCCCATACCCGCTACTGGGTTCGCTGCGGCGAATGGCGACTCTGCGCCGAAATGCAGCACCGCCGCTATCAACTCGACGAGAGCTCTCCCAAATGGGGCGACACCGTCTGGCTCAAATGGCACGCCAACGACGGCTTCCTCCTCGAACAATACCGCGAGGAAGACGAAGGCATGCTCACACTCCCCGACGCCGACTGATGAAGAAGGAGCAGAAGCCCGAACTTCTCGCCACGGCCCCCAGCCTCCTCTGGCTGGTGCTCTTCGTGCTGGTGCCGGTGGTTACGATCTTCGCCATCGCCTTCCGCCCCGCCCTCCCCGCCGGCGGCATCGGCGAAGGCTGGAGTCTCGATGCCGTCCGCGCTCTCGGCGACCCCAGCTATCCCGCGCTCTTTGTCCGCACCATCCTCATCAGTGCGCTCGCCACCCTCGGCTGCCTCGCCCTGGGTCTTCCCGCGGCCTACGCCATGGCCCGCCTCAGCCCGGCATGGCGCTCACGCATGCTGCTCCTCGTCATCGTCCCCTTCTGGACCAATTTCGTGATCCGCGTCTTCGCCTGGCAGCAGATCCTCCATGCCCAAGGCTACGTCGCATCCTTCCTCCGCAGCCTCCACATCATCGGCGAGAATGACCGCCTGTTAGGCAACACCGGTGCCGTTGTTATCGTCAGCACCTACACCTACCTTCCCTTCGCCATCCTGCCTCTCTTCGCCGCCGCGGAGAAGTTCGATTTCGGCCTGCTCGATGCCGCCCGAGACCTCGGAGCCAAGCCCCTCCGCGCCTTCTTCTCTGTCTTCGTCCCCGGCATCCGCCAAGGGATCATCACCGCCTTCCTAGTCGTCTTCATCCCCATGCTCGGCTCCTACGTCGTGCCGGACATGGTCGGCGGCACAGGCACTCAGATGATCGGCAACAAGATCGCGCAGCGAAACTTCACCGATCGCAATCTCCCCGAAGCCGCGGCGCTCTCCGGCGCTCTCGCCCTCCTTGTCCTCGCCCCGATGTTTCTCAGGAGAAAGGAGAAGACCGCATGAAACCCAGCCGCGCCCCGTTCATCACCCTGATCGTCGTGCTGGTGTTCTTCTACCTGCCGATCCTCTTCCTCGTCATCAACTCCTTCAACAACTCCCGCTTCGCCTCGAAGTGGACCGGCTTCAGCACCCGCTGGTATGAGCGTCTCTTCGAGCGCACCGATATCCTTGCCGCCCTCGGCAACTCGGTAAAGGTCGCCACCGCCGCCAGCCTCTTCTCGATGATCCCCGGCACCGCCGCCGCCTTCGCCCTCCACCTCTACAAGTCGAAGCTTCAGGATGCCCACCGCCTGCTCGTTACCGTCCCGCTCGTCCTGCCGGACATCCTTATGGGCATGAGCCTGCTGCTGCTTTTCGTCTCCTTCGGCATGAGCCTCAGCCTCGTGACCATCACCGTCGCGCATATCACCTTCTGCCTGAGCTACGTCGCTCTCGTCGTCCAAGCCCGTCTTCAGGACTTCGACTTCAATGTCGTCGAAGCCGCCCAGGATCTCGGCGCCACCAAGGTGCAGGCCTTCATGAAGGTCACCCTGCCCCTCCTCGCTCCCGGCATCCTCGCCGGCGGCCTGCTCGCCTTCACTCTTTCCATCGACGATTACGTCATCACCTACTTCGTCAAGGGCCCTGGCTCCGATACCCTGCCCACTCTCGTCTATTCCATGATCAAGAAGAGCAAGGACCTGCCCGTCATCAACGCCCTCTCCTCGCTCATGCTCATCGTCACCTTCGCGATCGTGTTCGTCTCACAGCGCCTCACCCGACCCGCCGTCTCCTGAGCCATGCCCGTCCGTCTCACCCCCGATCAGCGCAAGAAGGCCATCAACTCCATCGGCCGCTACCTTGAGGAAGAACTCGAACAAGACATCGGCGAAATGCAGGCCGGCTTCCTGCTCGACTACTTCCTCACCGAGATCGCCCCTATCGTCTACAACCAAGGCGTCGCCGATGCCCGCAGCTTCATCGACGAGAAGCTCCAGGACATCACCGGCACCTGCTTCGAACACGAACTCACCTACTGGACCAAGCCCCCGGGCAAAGGGAAGTGAGCCCTCAATCCGAATCCATCCCGGCCCTCTTCCACCGATTGAACATTGAAACTTCACCATTTGCTGTTTCCCTCATTCTGATCCTGTCGCCATGAACCGCCGCCACTTCATCACCGCATCCTCCGCCGCTCTCGCCGCGGCATCCCTCCCCTCCTGCAAATCCAAGGAAGGCAGCGCCGGCTCTGGCGGCGCCAAACAAACGCTCACCGTCTTCACATGGGCTGACTACCTCAGCGAGGAAGCCAGGTCCTCATTCGAGAAAGCGAACAACTGCACCGTCGTCATCGACACCTTCGATTCGAACGAGGCCATGCTCGCCAAGCTCGAATCCGGCGCTAGCGGCTACGACATCCTCGTCCCCTCCTCTTACGCCGTGCAGGCCCTCAAGCGGAAGGACATGATCCAGTCCCTCGATCACTCGAAGCTCCCGAACCTCAAGAACGTCGATTCCGATTACCTGACCAAGGCGCTCGACGCCAAGATGGAGTTCTCCGTCCCCTACATGCTCGCCCCCACCTGTCTCTGCTACCTTGCCTCCAAAGTACCGAACCCGGACAGCTCATGGGCCATGCTCGACCGCGCCGATCTCAAGGGCCGCATCACCCTGCTCGATGACATGCGCGAGGTCCTTGGTGCCGCGCTCAAGTTCCTCGGCCATCCGCTCAATTCCGTCGATCCCGCCCAGCTCGCCGCCGCACGCGACATCGCCATCGGCTGGAAGAAGCACATCGCGAAGTTCGAGAACGAGCAATACAAGACCGGCATCGCCTCCGGAGAGTTCTACCTCGTCCACGGCTACGCCGGCGACCTCATCCAAGCCAGCGAGGAGAACGAGGACATGCGCATCTTCATCCCGAAGGAAGGCACCTCCTTCCCCTGCGATGACCTCTGCATCCCGAAGGGCGCGAAGAACCTCGATCTCGCTCACGCCTTCATCAATCACCTCGCCGATGCCGAAGTCGCCGCGGAGAACATGGAATGGATCGGCTACCGCGCCCCAAACTCCGCCGCCTACCCTCACCTCAGCGAGGATTTCCGCGGCAGCGAGCTCCTCTTCCCGCCCGCCGAACTCTTCGCCAAGTGCGAACCCATTGGCGATCTCGGCGATAAGCTCCCTCTCTGGACCGCCGAGTGGGACAAGGTAAAGACCGCCTGATCTCCGGTAGCGGAGACTCAAGTCCGCCGCACATCGTAGCGGAAACACTTTTTCGTGCTTCCCGCGGCTCGCGCCCGCTCTCAAGACGCCATCCTTCCTGCCACTTGCTCCCACCCGGAGAAATCCTCTCGCCTCAGGAACACTCTCCTCTGTCGCGAAGTAGGGAAGTAGGGTTCTGAACATGGCCGAACCTCCGGATGGGACCCGCCCTCATCGTCAAGTCATGCCTTGGAATCTATTTCCTCACTCCTTCATGATCCGCCGATCCATCGCTCTCATCCTCCTCGCCCTCACCGCCAGGCTCCTCGCCGCCCCGCCCAACGTCATCGTCATCTTCACCGATGACCAGGGCTATGCCGATGCCGGCTGCTACGGCTCCCCCGACTTCAAGACTCCCTCCATCGATCGCCTCGCCCGCGAAGGTGTTAGATTCACCCGCTTCTACGCCGGCTCCGCCGTCTGCTCCCCCAGCCGCGCCTGCCTCATGACCGGCCGTTATCCATGGAAGGCCGGCCTCGAAGGCAACGCCGCTGCCACCGTCTCCGAGTCCATCAACGACCTCTCCCAAGCCCCGCCCTCCTCACCCGGACTTCCCTCCAGCGAGCTCACCCTTGCCGAGCTCTTCCGCATGTCCGGCTACGCCACCGCCCACATCGGCAAGTGGCACCTCGGACCCGGACCCGGCATGAAGCCCCTCGACCAAGGCTTCAGCTACTCCTTCGGCCACATGAATGGCTGCATCGATAATTACTCCCACTTCGTCTACTGGGGTGGACCGAATCGCCATGATCTCTGGGAGAACAATCTCCGCGTCCACCACCCCGGCCGCTTCTTTCCCGATCTCATGGTCGAGAAGGCATCCTCCTTCCTCGAGGAGAACCGCGCGAAGCCCTTCTTCATGTACTTCGCGGTGAACCTTCCGCACTACCCCTACCAGAGCGATCCCGAGATCGCCGCGCAATACGCCCACCTCCTCTACCCGCGGAATCTCTATGCCGCCGCCCTCGCCAGCATGGATGCCCGTATCGGTCGCCTGCTCGACAAGCTCGACCAACTCGACCTCCGCAGGAACACCATCGTCGTCTTCCAAGCCGACCAAGGTGCATCCACCGAGGAGCGCGCCCACGGCGGCGGCGGCGACAACGGTCCCTTCCGCGGCTCGAAGTTCAGCCTCTTCGAGGGCGGCATCCGCGTCCCCGCCATCATCTCTTGGCCCAGCACGCTTCCGCATGGCGAGACCCGCAGCGCCACCGCCCACGGCGCCGATTGGTTCCCCACCCTCGCGGCCCTCTGCAAGCTCCCGCTTCCAAGCAACCTCAGCCTCGACGGCCACGACCTTGGCACTGTCATCGCCTCCCCGGAGACCCCAAGTCCTCACCAGTTCTTGCAGTGGCGCCTCCAAGAACAATGGGCCGTCATCAAGGGCCCTTGGAAACTCATCCACCGCCCGAACGACGTCGCCAAGGACGGCCCGCCCCTCGACGAAGCCGCCAAACAATGGTTCCTCGTCAATCTCGATAACGACCCCGCCGAAACCCGCAGCGTCGCCGCCGACCACCCCGGGATCGTCGAAGAGCTCAAAGCCCTCCGCCCCTAGCTCCCTCTAGCCCGCCCCTCAAACCGCGCGGCAGCGCACACTTCGATTTGTGATTTGGAGATTAGTGATTAGTCATTTCTCCCATGAAGCTCATCTTCGACCACATCGACTTCACCATCGTCGGCCACCTCCAATCTCTTCTCGAAGCCGAAGGCATCAAAACCGAGATCCGCAATCTCAATGCCTCCAGCGCCGCCGGTGATGTCCCCTTCACCCAAGTCTATCCCGAGCTCTGGGTCCTCCATAATTCCGACGAAGCCCGCGCCAAGGAGATCGTCAAAACCTACCGCGACCAAGAAGCTGCCACCCCCGTGGGACCGGATTGGACCTGCCCCGTCTGCAAGGAACGCGTCGAAGGCGTCTTCTCGGAATGCTGGAACTGCGGTGCCGCCGCCCCGAATTGACTCAGAAACGCCAGGTCACGCCGGAATGCAGGGAGAAGTCCTTCCCCCGTGACCCGATGCCCGTTCCGGCTCCCAGTCGGATCGTGCAGGCATGAACCGGCGTCCAATACATCCCTGCCCCCACCTCATGCTCCCCGTGCGTGTTGAAGTCCCCGATCGCTTCCACGCCCGCCGCCCACTCCTGCGTGATCTCTTGCCGCCATCCCAGCGAATAGCCGAAGGCATAGTCCCCCCCGTCCGCCGCGATCCCGATCAAATTTCCGATCAGGCGGCGGCTTTCCCCGAACCGCCTCTCCATCATGAATCGGAATTGGAAGTGATCCTCCCCGTGGCGATGAATTCCCCCATGGCTATGGCCCGCCTCCGCGCCGTGCACGTGCGCACCGGAGCCTCCACCCGCAGGAGCATCGGGCCCTTGGTCGATTCCTCCCGGGTTGCTGTTGTGGACATGCGTGGCCCCGTGGGAATGCCCTGACCCCTCGGCAAAGAGATAGCTCGCATAGACCCCCATCCGCCATCGCTTGCTCTCGATCGGTAGCAGATACAGTAGCATCGGGTTCACGCCCGAGTAGCCCCAGCCCTCTCCGTCGTCCGCGAAGCGCACCGTGCTCCCGAACGCCAGCCCCGGCGCGATCCCTGTTAGAAACCCGGGCTCGAACGACAGCTCATCCTCGCTGCCCTGCTTGCTCCACTCGAAGGCGCTGAAGGCCACCCCATGCCGCACATCCGGCACCTCGGGATCATAGTTCAAAAGGAAATCCTGACCATGATGCGCGATGGCCATCGATGGAACAGAAGCAAGCAGGACAAGGAGTGCTCTCATGGTCGTTCGTGGCAAGATTACCGGCGACGGCGCAGCCCCATCACACCCATTGCGGCCGTAGCCAGCAGAGCCGCGGACGGCTCCGGCACGGTGGTGAAGTTTGTGTAGAAGCCCTGCCGCGGCAGCCCGCCCGTGGCCGGACCGTGGCTACCCATCGCCACCGTATACAGCCCCGGCTCCAGGTAGAGAGTCAGGCTGGCCGTCGTCTCCGTCGTGTTGCTCACGAAGCCTTGGAGCTGAGTCAGCCCTTCAGCCCATGGCACCAAGCCGTTGTTCTGATAGGTGTGGTTATCGGAGCCCGTGTTGTCCCAGCCCGACCAGATGGTGAAGGAGGGGAAGAGATACTGGGTATCACGCACGCCTTCCAGGAAGGGCACGCTGGCATTCCGACCCATCGTGATGGTGAGATACACCGCCTCGGTAACTTCCACCGCGGCCCAACTGCTGGTGTGGGTCCAGCCCATGTTTTCGGCACCGGCGAATGCCGTGTCGTGCCACGACCAGACGCCCACGTTGGCGTCCTCCACGTTCGGAGTCGTCACCGTTTCGTTGGCTCCGATCTGGATCGTCCAAGCGTATCCGATGCCGCCTTCCGCGGGATCTTCATTCACGATCGTGGCGGCACGGGCGCTGGCATAGGCAGCCATGATCAAGGCAATAGGGATGTAGTTCATAGTGTTCAGGGGTAGATGGTTTTTCAACGGGTGCTATGGAGGCGGAAGAAGCGGCGCGGCTCTACCGACGTGGGCAAGGCGGACGATTCTTCGTTAAGGAGGAATTGGGAGGGGGCCGTCATCGGCCCCCAAGGTCCGGCAGGACTGGGGGAACTTTGCGGATACCAGCCCGATGACGGTCCGGGCCATTTCAGGATCACGCCATCCGCCGCGGGAGATATCGTCAGCACCGGCGCGGCTTCGTTCCCGTCGCTCACTCCGTTACCGTCCCGGTCACCACCCAGTCGGCCTCCATTCCCCTGCAGCACTCCCAGCAGCGTGGCACTATCGCCCGGTTGGATCAGTGCCAAGAGCGCGGCACGCGTGAGCGGTGCCTCGCCAGCCCGGTCGGATACATAGCGTGCGCTTGCAGGCACGTAACGATAGCTCCGCGAAACTCCTCCGATCTTGCCGCGCAGCACCACATCGCAGTCCAGGATCAGCGGTGCGGCGCGCGCCTCCAGCAGATCCATCTCAGCTGTCACCGCTGCGCTCCCTTTCCGTGCATGATCGATCGTCATGCTCCTGCCCACCGCCGGTGCCGTCCCCGTGTCGAAGCACATCAGGAAGGCGCTCACATCGCGCAGCTCCTGCACCTTGCTCAGATTGTCCAGGTGGTAGAAGTGGACCTTCGGCATCTCGTGGCCGCTCCCATCCGAGCCCAGACCGAATCCCGAGAGGGACGCCGCGCCGCTCGCCGGGTTGTAAAGGTTCGCCCGCTGATAGATGGTTCTCAGGGGCGGATTCTTCATCTCCTGCGTGCCATTCACTTCCAGCTTGCGATCGATGTTCTGGTCCGTGCCCGCAGGCAGCGCGTGGCACATCGCGCAGTGGCTCTTCTCATGGTTGTTGAACATGTCCCTCCCCTTCACCGGGTTTCCGTTCCCCAGCGCGGTCGGCAGCGTGCGATCCGGGTTGCGGTTCGGGTTCGGGTGGTGCCGCAGCGTCATCAGATACGCGCTCAGCGCATCCATGTCCGCCGCCGGGATCTCGTTCCCGCCCATCAGCTTGTCGTAGGTGGAGTTGAAGCTCTGCAGAGATGGCTTGTCGCCGCGCCAGTGGAACTTTGCCGTGATCGCTTCCGGCGGGGTTACCAGCGGCGTCACATTGCCGCCCATTCCCACCAGCGTCTGCGTCACCATCGGCCCCTTCATCGGGTGCATCACGCGGTCCTCCAGCGTCAGGATGTGGGCGGAAAGAAATGCCCCCTTCATCGTCACCATCTCGCCGCCCGGATCACCTTGGTCCCAGGCGAGGCCATCGCGATCCGCGTCCAAGTGGCAGGTTGCGCAGGATACCGTGCCGTTGCCGGATAGCCGCGCATCGAAGAGGAAGCCCCGCCCCTGCCGGATGGCCGCTGGCGTCGGATCATTGCTACCCGACGGGATCTCGGTGAGCACCGCAGCCGTGCCGGTGTCGATCGTCGTGATGCTGTTCGAGATCTTGTTCAGCACGAAGAGGCGCGTCCCGTCCGGCGTGAGGGCCAGTCCACGCGGTCCTCGCATCAGCGCGGATCCCTCGCCTTCGGAGCGCAGGTCGATCCGGGCGCTCACCGCACCGCTCTGCACATCCACTCGTGCCACCCGGTCCGAGTTGAAGGCGACGATCCAAGCGTCTTGCCCGCTTGCCGGGAAGACGATCGCTGTCGGCTGGGCCAGCGCCTGCGAGCTCGCTGCCGTGTTCGGCTTCACTCCGTAGTCGATTCCCGGATTCAGATCGTGGATCAGCGGTGTCGCGTCGCCGTTGAGCTGGATCTTGCTCAAGCGGTGCCGGGCGAACTTCCCGCGCAGGTTCGGCTCGTAGCGGATCAGGTTCAGCGATTCCGAGTTGGCGATCCACAGTTCATCGCTTCCCGGACGCAGCGCCAGGTCGAAGGGATGTGTCCCCGTATCACCGAAGTAGCGCGTTACCGCCAGCGTGCTCGTATTGATCTCCGCCACATCGTGGTCGATCACGTTGTGAGCGATCCGCGGATCATTCGCCGCGACGATGAGGGCCGTCGTCGGGGCCGCCGGGAGATTGGGATTGTCGGGCACAGGCTGTGCCGGTGCCGTGGTCCGCGGTAGGATCGTCGTGCGATTTCCCGAGAGCAGGAAAGCCACATAGATCCGGCTCCCGTCGGCATTGGAGGTGATCGCTCTCGGCGCGACACCCTCGAGGCTTATGCTGCCGAGCGGAGCCCGCGTCGTCGCGTTGAACACCCGCAGCATCCGGTTGGCCGAGCAACTCACGAAGGCCTTCCCGGCGGCGAAGTGCACGTCGGCCGGTTCGTCCGGCACCTGCAGCGTATCGATCACCGAGCCATCGATCAGTGATACGATCGAGATCGAGTCGGAGACTTCGTTCACCACCCAGGCTTCGCTATCCGTGCGCGCACGCACGCTTACCGGCTCCAGTCCCACCGGGATCTCGCCGATCAAAAGCGGCGACTGCCTCAAGCTGTTAGAGCAATTGAAAACCGAGAGTGAGGCATCGGGAGAGTTCACCGCCAGCAGGGTCTTCCCGTCAGGCGTCAAGCTGATCGGGTGGACATGGCGGGCTTCGAAGTGCGTGAAGGTCTGCGCCCATGCGCATGGGAAGGCGACGGCGAGCGCCGCGCTGAGGATACGGAGGATCATCATTGAGAGAGAAAAATTGAAATCAGGAGAGAATTCCTCCCGCCGGACATGCGTGCGCAGCGCTCGCCGGCGGAAGGTCCGGCCCTTGTCCTTGCGCCTCTGGGGATGAACCCTTTTAAGTGCAGGCCGGAAGGGATGCGTGGCGCGCAGGACGCAAGCCACGGGAGAAGGCCTCGCAGCAAATCGCTGCGGGAATAGGCGGGCGAAGGCGTCTCAGCGGGAAAACCCCGCCGCCCCTCGGCCGCATCTTCTCATCAAATCAATTCCTGTCTCGGCGGTGGCACCGGCGGGGCATGAATACCCGGACGGATAAAGAGGATCGGTGCCACGAAGACCACCGGAGGTGCATCTACAGCCACGGGAGTTTTGAGAATGCCGGAATTCGCAGCCACAAACTCCGGTGCCTTGGCGAATAAAGACGGCGCCGGGGGAGCATCCTGCTTGCCGCCTTCTGCATCGGCCATCTTGGCTTGCGCGATCTTGCAGCAGAGATGGCAGGGCTTCTTGCCGCTAAAAGTGTCTTCCGCTCCTTTGAGAAATCCGGACTCCTTCGAGTAGGAAACCAACATGTTCCCCCAAGCATAGACCTGCACGACGGCATATTGTCCCCCTGCCAAATGGAGGCAGGCGAAGAGGAGAAACAGGGACTGGAAGAGCTTCTTCAGATGCTTGCTAGGAGCGTTCTGTGGAAGCGCAAGGACGCGGGACTCTTCCCACACCCAGGTTCGCGGGCAAGCCAAAAGATCGGAAATATGGAAAGCTGAACGGAACTCGTCCCCACTCCGTTCGGATGACGATCAGCCGGGTATTCATCTTGCGAATCAGAGGATACCTGAAGCTCTGGAATCAGTAGTCTAGCCGCTCTTCACTTCGCCATCACTACCATGTCCGATCAATCCACCCTGCAAACCGAACTCCTCCGCGCCGCTTACACCGCCTTCAATTCGCGCGACATCGATGCCGCCCTTGTCCTCATGACTCCCGATGTTGCCTGGCCGAAAGCCTTCAAGGGCGGATTCGTCCGCGGCCCTGAAGAAGTTCGCGCCTACTGGACCGAACAATGGAGCGAGATCGACCCCAAGGTCGAACCCGTCGCCTTCCACGCGCAGGACGACGGCAGCATCCTCGTCGATGTTCGCCAGATCGTCCGCGACCTCGCGGGCAACACCTTGGCCGATGAACACGTCGGCCATCGCTTCATCTTCGAAGGCGGCTTGATCCAAGCCATGGAAGTCACTCCTCTTCCCACCCCGTCCTCACTCGTCTAACAGAAACTTCCATTCAACCTCGAAACGCCAACCCTTCTAAGAGGTCGCGACGCAACCCTTCGGTGAATGGCCAACCATCTCTAAAGCCCCAACGGGCATGCGCGTCAGGTTAAGCCTTCGGCTTTTTCAGCACCGACTTCGCCGGTTTGACCCGTCTCAACACGAACGTGTTCCGGTCCTCCAGTACCCATTCCAGTTCTT